>CAUJGH010000365.1 GCA_963169575.1 Myxococcota bacterium
GCCGATCACGCTCTCGATGTAGCGCTCGCGCTCCGGTCGGGAGATGAGGAGCCTCGCCTCGAGCTCGGCCGAGGCCTCGGGCTCGAGCGCGCGGAAGGCGAGATCCTCGAGCTCCTGCTTCATCCAGTAGACGCCGAGGCGATGGGCCAGCGGGACGTAGATGTCCATCGTCTCCTGGGCGACGCGTCGCCGGGACTCCTCGCTCATGTGGACGATGGTCCGCATGTTGTGCAGCCGATCCGAGAGCTTGATCATCAGGATGCGGATGTCCTCGGACATCGCGATCAGCATCTTGCGGAAGTTCTCGGCCTGCTGCTCGCGGGCGCTCTTGAACTCGATGCGGGCGATCTTGGTCAGGCCCTCGACGAGGAAGGCGACCTTCGGGCCGAACAGGCGCTCGATCTCGTCCCGGGTCGTGAGGGTGTCTTCGAGGGTGTCGTGAAGCAGACCGGCGATGATCGTGTCTTCGTCGACGAAGAGCTCGAGCAGGATGCCGGCGACCTCGAGCGGATGGATCAAATAGGGCTCGCCCGAGAGCCGCTCCTGGCCGTCGTGGACTTTCGCCGTGAAGACGTAGGCGCGCTGCAGTCGTTCGACGTCCGCCTGGGGGTTGTAGTCCAGGAGACGGTCGGCGATGTCGTTGAAGCGGACCATCTTGGGCACGAAAAACGCCTGCGGATCCGGGGAGTTGGCGAGGCCCGGAAACTTCGACAGCTTATCGGCGCAGCGCGGCCGGGGCAACGCGCGGCCGCTGCTGGGCGCCGACCGCGAGGCCATTGCCGACGAAGGCGAATCGCTAGGCGGTAACGCGCGCCCGGACGATCAGGCGCCGGATGGCCCCGCGGCGAACGCGGCCATGACGACTTCGCGCCCGAAGCGCGGCCGGATCGCCTCTGCCTGCCCGGCCCGCACCGCGCGGATCACCAGCAGGACCTCCGCGACCGCGCGCTCGAGATCGTCGTTGACGACCGCGAAATCGAAGAGATGCGCCGCGGCCAGCTCTCGATCCGAAAGGGCCATGCGGCGCTGGATGACGGCTTCGTCGTCGGTGCCCCGCCCGCGCAGGCGCTCTTCGAGCACGGCGAGCGAAGGCGGCAGCAGGAAGATCAGACAGGCGTCGGCGATCCGCTGCTTGACCTGTGCAGCGCCCTGGACCTCGATCTCGAGGACGACGTCGTGGCCCGCCTCGCGCGGCGCCTCGATGGCGGCCCAGCTCGTGCCGTAGATGTTGCCGCCGTACTCGGCGTGCTCGAGGAAGCGACCGGCCTGGACGAGCTCGCGAAAGACGCTCTCGCTCACGAAGTGGTAGTGGACGCCGTCCTGCTCGCCGCTGCGCGGCTTGCGCGTCGTATGCGAGGTCGAGAGCCGGAGCTCGGGATCGAGCTCGAGGATCCGGCGGCAGAGCGTCGTCTTGCCCGTCCCCGACGGCGCGGCGATCACGAAGACATGGCCGCGCGAATCGCTTCGGACCGCGGCAGGGACGTCCCGACGCGCCTGCGTCATCCGTCGAGCTCCTCGTTGAAGTCGGGGGCGAGCCGGGTCGCGATCGTCTCGGGCGTGATCGCCGAGAGGATGACGTGGTCGCTGTCCGTCAGCACGATCGAGCGGGTCCGCCGCCCTTCCGTCGCGTCGAGGAGCTTGCCGCGCTTGCCCGCCTCCTCCCGCAATCGGCGCATCGGCGACGAGCCGGGCGAGACGATCGCGATCACGCGCGCCGCCATCACGAGATTGCCGTAGCCGATGTTCACCATCGTCGGCTTCGCGCGCTCCGGCCTCTCCCGCGGCGCGCGCTCCGCCTCGCTCCCGCCGGCCGCCCCACGCTCGCGCGCGTCTTCCCTACTCAATGTTCTGCACCTGCTCGCGGATGCGCTCGAGCTCCGTCTTGAGGCCGACCACGTCCTGGGCGAGCGCGGCATCGCTCGCCTTCGAGCCGACCGTATTCGCCTCGCGGCCGAGCTCCTGGAGCAGGAAATCGAGCCTTCGCCCGACGGGATTCTCCGGACCGCCCGCGCGCAGCGTCTCCTCGAACTGGCCGACGTGGCTGCGCAGGCGGACGAGCTCCTCGGTGATGTCGAGGCGATCGGCGGCGATCACGATCTCCTGATGCAAACGCGCATCGTCCGAGAGCCCGACGTCGCGCCGGATCTGCTCGGCCCGCTTCTGGAGCCGCAGGCGCGCGGCCTGAACGACCTCGCCCGAGCGCGCGGCGAAGGCGTCGGCCAGGCCCCGCACCGTCGCGAGCCGCCCTTCGATCTCCAGCCGGAGCACCTCGCCCTCCGCCGCCCGCATCGCGACGAGCCCCCGGATCGCCTCGTCCACCGCATCGTCGACCACCGCCGCGAGCGCCTCCGCGTCGATCTCGCTCTCGACGACCCGCGTCACCCCGGGCAGCGCCAGCAGCGAGGCGACGTCGAGCGCCCCCGTCAGCGCATGGCGCCCCGAGAGCGTCCGGGCCGCCTCGACGTATTGTGCGGCGATCGCCTCGTCGATCACGAGCTTCGCCGCGCCGGCGTTCGTCGAGAGCGTGACCACGACCTCGACCTTGCCGCGCGCGAGCGTGCCCTGGACGCGCTGCTTGAGCGCGTTCTCCCGATCCGCGAGCAGCCGCGGCAAGCGGATGCGCAGATCGAGATGGCGATGGTTCACACTGCGAGCCTCGACCTCGAGCGCCATGTCTGCGACCTCGCGAGACGCTCGCCCGAACCCGGTCATGCTGAAGATCACGATGCCTCCGATACGAGCGGGCGCGCGCCCGCCTGGGCGAGCGGGCCGAAGAGTCGAGTGCGAAGCTCCGCCCCGCTCACGGCGGCGGTTCCCAGCTTCGAAACGGCGACGCCGGCAGCGGCGTTCGCGACGACACACGCCTCGCGCAGCGACGCCCCCGCCGTTCGGCAGAGCACGAGCGCGGCCATCGACGTATCGCCGGCGCCCTGGACGTCGTAGACCGCCAACCGATTCGCCGGCACGTCGAAGGCGACGCCGTCCTCCCCGAGCGCGCTGATCCCCTCCCCGCCCCGGGTCACCACGATCTCCGCCCCGCCGAGCGCCGATCGCAGCTTCTCGAGCAGCCGGATGCGCGCGCCGAAAGCCTCACCGCTGCCGCCGACGGCCGCACAGGCCTCGGCGAGATTCGGCTTGACGAGCGTCGCCCCGCGGAAGCGCTGCAGCTCGCGCTTCGGATCGGCCGCGACCGGAATCCCGCGCGCCCGCGCCGCCGCGATCACCGTCCCCGCGAGCCCGTCGGCGAAGAGTCCCTTGTCGTAGTCGGCGAAGACCACCGCATCGCATGCATCGAGCCGCTCGAAGATCTGCCGCTCGAGCCCCATCCGCTCCGCCGGCGTGAGCGGCGTGTCGACCTCCCGATCGAGGCGCAGCATCTGACGCGCCTGCGCGACGACGCGCAGCTTGTGGGTCGTCGCACGCGCGGGCGCCTCGACGAGGCCCGCGGTCTCGAGACCGATCTCCGCGGCCCGGGCGCGCAGGAGGGCGCCCTCCCGGTCGAGGCCGATCAGCCCGACCAGATCGGCCCGCGCGCCGAGCGACACGAGATTGCGAGCGACGTTGCCCGCGCCGCCGAGCTCATGGCGCTCGTCGCGGACGCGCACGATCGGGACCGGTGCTTCGGGGCTGATCCGCTCGACGTCGCCGACGCGGTATTCATCGAGCATCAGATCGCCGACGACGAGCACGCGCAGCCCGCTCATCCGATCGATCACGCCCCGGAGCGCCGCGTCTTCCGATTCCCTCGAGCACGAATCACTCAAGCCCGATCTCTCCTCTGCCCGCGCTCGCCAGCGCCTTCTCGGGCGCGCTCGGCCTCGCGCGCGAGCTCGCGAGCGAGGACCGGGCGATCCGGGCGGCCGCGAAGATGCCACAGGAGCAATCCCGCCCGCTCCCACCCGCGCCGACGCAGGCGCGCGGAAAAGGGCGCGGCGAGAAAGAGCAGAATCAGCCCGAAGAGCCCGCGCACCGCGCGCAGCCCACGGACCCGGCGCGCCGTTCGCGGTCCGCGCCAGATCGTCAGGAACCGGTCGAGCGCGCGCTCGTACTCGATCCGGGTCGCGAGCGGAGCGCGGGCCTTGCTGATCGCGCCCAGCCGATGGAGCGCGCAGATCCCGGGCGCGAAGACGACCGCATGGCCCGCGGCCCGCACGCGCCCGCATAAATCCGTCTCCTCGAGAAAGAAGAAATAGCCCTCGTCGAGCTCGCCGAGGACGTCGAAGAGCCGGCCGCGCACGAAGAAGACGGCCCCGCGCACCGCCTCGACCTCGCGGACTCCCGCCGCCGCGAACGCGCGGGCGGATCCGCCGGCCTCTGCGCCGCGCGCTCGCCGTCCGCGCAGCGCGCGTGCGGCGCGCACCCAGGCCTCCGGCCAGATCTCCGTCGCGAGCCCCGGCAGCGCGTGGACCGAACGCTGGGGCCGCCCGTCCGGATGCCGGAGCGCCGCCCCGACCACGCCGATCGCCGGCTCTTCGTCGAGGAGCGCCACCGCGCGCACGAGCGCATCGGGCTCGATCTCCGCGTCGCTGTTGAGCAGCAGCACATGCCGCCCGCGCCGGATCCGCAGCCCGAGATTCACCGCCGCGGCGAAGCCCCGATTGCGCGCCAGCGCGACGATGCGGACCGGCAGCGCCGATCCGCGCGCGACCTCCACGCTCGCGTCGCGCGAGCCGTTGTCGACGACGACGACTTCGAACGCGAGTGACGGATGCGCAGCCCTGGCGCGTTCGAGCGCGGCGAGGCAGCGCGCGAGCAGCGCCTCGTTCTCGTAGCTCGCGACGACGACGCTGAGGTCGATCATCCCGCGGTGTCGCCCGCGGATGCGCGCGGCGCGGGGGCCGGGCGGTCGAGGCGAGCGATCGCGCGCGCCGCCGCCTGCTCGGCCTGGTCGACGGAGAGGCTGCGCAGGCAGCGGTGATCGATCGGGCAGCGGCGGCGATAGCAGGGCCGACAGGCGTGATCCGTCTCGAGGATCTCGACCTGATCGAGGTTGTCCGGGGTCTTCGCGACCGAAGTCGGCCCGAAGAAGACGACGCTCGGAACCTCGAAGGCCGCTGCGACATGGCGAGCGCCCGCATCGTTCGCGACGAGCAGACGTGCCCGGCTGAGCAGGGATTTGAGTGCGCCGAGATCGAGCGTGCCTGCGAGGACGAAGGCCCGAACGCGCATCGCGCGCGCGACCGATGCGACGAGCGCCTCTTCGCCGGGGGCGCCGACGACGAAGATCGGTGCACCGCGTTCCGCGAGGCGATCGCCGAGCGCAGCGAACGATTCGGCGGGCCACTGCTTGGCTTCGCCGAAGCCCGCGCCCGGCGCCAGCACGATCGGCGGGCTCTGCGCAAGGGCCGCCAGCGAGCTTCCGAGGGGCCCCAGCGCCGCCTCGAGTCGCGCGGCCTCGGCGGCCGTCGTCCCGAGTCGCAGGCGCGGCGGCCCCGCGGCGATCCCGGCCCCGGTCGCCTCGGCGAGCCGCAGGACGAAGCGCTCACGCGACACGAAGCGCCGTCGCCCCCAGCCCGCGTCGGCCCGAACGCGTTCGTGGAGCAGCGCCGCCCGCAGCGGGTCGCGCGCGAAACCGACGACGTGCGCGACCCGGCCGAGGCGCATGAGCAGCGCCGAAGAGATCGACTCCGGAATCGCGATCCCGAGCTCGAAACGGTGGGCGGCGATCCGCGCCGCCTCGCGGCGCAGCGCGACGAGCCCCCTGCCCCTCGATTCGATTGCCCAGAGCGCGTCGACGAGTCCCGCGCCCTCGAGCAGCGGAATCAGTGGCGCGGGCAGATGCGCGACGATCTCGGCCTGCGGATGCGCTTCGCGCAGGGCCGCGAGCCCCGGCGTCGCCATCACGACGTCGCCCGCGTGATTGGGACAGCGCACGAGGATCCGCCGGACCGCCTCGCCGCGCCGGCGCCGCCCGCCCATCACGATCCGCCGGCCGGCGTTGCGAGCGCGTCGCCCGACGCATGCGCCGCGCCCTTGGCGCCCGCGTCCGCCGCGAGCGCTGCGATCGCCTCGGCGACCCGCGCGGGCGCGATCGCCCGCATGCAGGCGGGATCCGCGCAGCCTCGCCGGCAGGGACTGCACGGCAACGGAACGGAGAGCCGACGCCAGGGCGATGCGGCCGCGGGCCTGTTGTGGACCGGATCCGTCGGGCCGAGCAGCTGGACGACCGGAATCCCGACGAGCGACGCGGCATGCAGGGGGCCCGAATCGCCTGCCGCGAAGACGCTGGCGCGGGCGATCAAAGCCAGCAGATCGTCGAGCTCGGGCGTCTCGGGCGCCGCGAACGCGCGGCCGCCGCAGCCGGCGACGATCGCTTCGACGAGTGCACGCTCGCCGGAATCGCTCCCGGCGACGATCCAGACTGCGAGCCCCGCGTCGGCGAGGCGGGTCGCGACCGCTGCCCAGGCGGAGGGCGCATAACGTTTGTGATCCGCGCCCGCGCTGCTTCCGGGATGGATCAGGACGAAGCCCGCAGCGTCCCCGCGGCCGAGGCTCGCGAGCTTCTCCGCGAGGCGGGCGCGAGCGCCGGGCGATGGGGCGAGCAGCGGACGTTCCGGGACGGAGAGCCCGGGCGCCGGCGCGAGCGCGCGGACGAGGGCGGCATTCCGCTCGAAGCGGGAGATGCGCGCATCCGGAAGCGGGACCCGGCGATTCGTGAAGACATGGGAGAGCTCGCGGGCGACGCCGCGGGCATGGCCGAATCGGATCGGCGCGCCCGAGAGCCAGACGAGCAGCCCGCTCTTCGCCAGACCATGGAAGTCGAGCGCGAGCTCGAAGCGCCGGGCACGCAGGCGCCGCATGAATGCGCGCAGCGTACGGACGAGCGCGAGCAGGCTCCCGCCACGAAGCGCCGCCACGAGCTCACCTCGCGGAAAGACGAGGATCTCGTCGACGCAGCCCGCGGCGCGCACCGCGCTCGCGGCAGCCGGCTCGACGAGCCAGGCGAGATGGCTGCCCGGATAGAGGGCACGCAGCACGGTGACGGCCGGGAGCGTCCGGAGCACGTCGCCGAGGGCGCCGAGACGGACGACCAGGATCCGCTCGGCTCGGGGCGCCTTCGCGCGCCGATCGCTCCGGGCCTCGCCCGAGCGCTGCGGCGGCGACGGCGCATCGGCCGGTCGCGCACGCCCGTCGCCCGGATCCGATGACCGTTCGTCCTTGCGCATGTGCGGTAGAGGGCGCCTCGCCGAGCAATCGACCGGCCGATAGGATAAAGACCATGAGATTCGCGCGCACCCTCTCGCTCTACTTGATGCGGGAGACGCTCATCCATGGCGCGCTCTGCTTCTTCGCCGTGAGCTTCGTCCTGCTGGCCCAGAACCTGCTGGTCCGGCTCGACGAGCTGATGCTGATCGGCATGCATCCGGGGGATTGGCTCCGCCTCGGCAGCTGCCTCGTCCCGGTCGCGCTGACCTACTCGATTCCCCTGGCATTTCTGGTCGGCATCCTGCTCGCCGCGCGGCGGCTCGGCGGCGACGGCGAGCTGCTCGCCCTGCGCGCGAACGGCATCGGTCCGGATGGCGTGCTGATCCCGAACCTGCTGCTCGGACTCTGTGCGACCGCGCTGCTCGCCTGGCTCGTCGTCTCGCTCGAGCACGGCTCGCGCCGCCAGCTCGTGACCCTCTTCAAGACCGTCGCCGCGCGCGGCGCGATCCTCGAGCCCGGCAAGTTCCGGCGCATCGGCAAGCAGCTGATCTTCGTCGAGGAACGCCTTCCCGGCGGCGGACTGTCCGGCGTCATGATCCACGACGCCGGCTCGAACGGTCACGCCTATCGACTCTTCGCGGAGCGCGGTCGTTTCGAATTCGACGACGTCCGCTCGCAGATCGAGATCGAGCTCTGGAATGGCGACGTCCATCTCGATCCGACCGAGGCCGATCCGAACCGATCCGCCCGGATCCATTTCGACAGCTTCTCCGTCGACGTCGACGTCTCGCACATTCTCGGGACCGAGTTCGGCCCCGTGCGTCCCAAGCAGATGACGCGCGCGGAGCTCGATGCCGTCGTCGAACGCGCGCGCCAGGGGGATCCGCTCGCGGAGCTCGACCAGAAGAACCCGATCGAATACGCCCTCGAGATCCAGCGGCGGCAGACCCTGCCCTTCGCGCCCCTGCTCTTCGCCGGCGTCGGTGTTCCGATCGCGCTCGCGAGCGAGCAGCGGGGCCGCAGCCTCGGACTTCCGATCGCCCTCGCGGCGGGCTTCGCCTACTTCGGCCTCGGCATGATCGCGGAGTCGATCGCGCGATCGGGCTGGCTCTCCGTCGCGCAGGCGAGCTGGATCCCGAACGGATGCTTCGCCGTGGCCGCGACCCTGCTCGCCGCCTACGTCCGGCGGCGGCTGCCGCGATGACGGACGCGCCGAAGCCGAAGACGCTCCGATCGCCCGGCCATCGCCTCGCGGCGGCCCCCGAATGGCTCGAGACGCTGCGCCGCGCGGGGCTGAGCGAGGCGAGCGGCTTCGATGCAGCGCTTCGATCCGCGCGCGAGCAGCCGGCGGGACGCGGACCGCAGCGGATCGTGGATCTGCCGGGCGCCGCGGCTCCGCTGCGCCTGCGCGAATGCCGCCGCGGCGGCGCGCTTCGGGGCCTGCTCCCGAATCGGTTCGCCTCGCCCCGCCGCTTCGAGCGGGAGCTCGCGCTCTGGCTCGGGCTCCGCGCGCGCGGCGCACCGCTGCCCGTTCCGGTCGGCGCCTTCGCGCGCCGCCGCGGCCTGCTCTGGGAATGTCATCTCGGCACCCTCGACCGGAGCACGAGCCCGGACGGCCTCGCCTGGCTCCAGACGTCGCCCACGCGCGCCCGGCGCGAGGCAGTCGCCGCCGCCCTCGGCGACGCCCTGCGCCGTTTTCACGATGCCGGCGCCCTCCATGGCGACCTCCACCTGCGCAACATCCTGGTCGAGCCGGCCGCGAGCGGCCTGCGCTGTCTCTTCGTCGATCTCGCTTCGGCACGTGCGACGCGCGGGCCGTCTGCGCGCGAACGCGTGCGGGACGCCCTGCGACTCGAACGCTCGCTCGCCAAGCAGGGCTTTCGGGCAGTTCTCGACGTGCGCCTACGCGCCCGATTCCTCTCGGCCTACTGCCGGGGAGACCGGCGTCTGCGCGCCGCACTGCGCGCGGCCGCGCCGAAGCGCGAGCTCCGCTTCGTCCGTCACCGGCTGGCCTGGCGTCTCGCGCGTCTGCGCGCACGCAGCGTGCTGGCCGCGACCCTCTTTCTCGCGCTCGGCTGCGCGCGAATCGAACTCGCGGGCCGGGCGCCGGACGGTCGGCTCGAAGTCTCGCGATCGAGCGTGCCGCCCCGGCCCTGGATCGCGAATCCCCTCGGTCATTCGCTCGCAGCGCACTTCCCGGTCGGCCGCTCCGCCCGCGCCGCGTCCCGGGCTCCGGGCCGCGATGGCAGCCGGCCCGGCCCCTGAAGTGTCGCCTCGAGCGCCGACAGCACCGCCTCCTCGTCCTCGATCTCGAGCTCGATCTGCAGCACCTCGATCGCGGTCCCCGGCGCCCAGGCCGGCAGGATCTTGAGGGCGTCCTTCTCGGTCGTGAGCCAGAGCTCGGCCGCGGAATCGAGGCCCGCGAGGTCGCGAGGTGCGAAGGCGTGATGGTCCGGGAAGCAGCGTTCGCAGACGACCTGCGCACCGAGCGCCTCGACCGAGCGCCGGAAGGAGGCCGGACGCGCGATCCCGCAAATCAGTCCGACCCGCCGACCGGCGAGCGAGGCGAGCGGTCGCCGCGTACGGCCACCCAGGGAGTAGAGCGCGCTCGGGCGGCGGCGCGCACGAAAGACAAAGCGCTCGGATCGCACGTGCTGCGCGAGCCCGCGCGCTGCGCCGGGGGGCGGTGCGCCCGTATCGTCGACGATGCAGACCCAATCCGCGTGCCGGAGACTCGAGCTCGGCTCGCGCAGCGGGCCGGCCGGCAGGACGCGGCCGTTGCCGAGCCCGGCGTGGCCGTCGAGGCTCACGATGTCGAGATCGCGTGCGAGCCGGTGGTGCTGGAATCCGTCGTCGAGCACGAGGATCTCGGCGTCGAAGCGAGCGACCGCCGCGATCCCCACGACGCTGCGGTCGCGGCCGACGAGGACCGGCACACCCGGCGCATGGGCGGCGAGCACGAGGGATTCGTCGCCGGCCTCCGCAGCGCTGGCGTGGACGTGCGCGCCGTCGGAGACGAGCGTGACCGGCGCGCGCGCCGAGCCCCGGTAGCCCCGGCTCGCGAGCACGACGCGCCAGCCCCGCGCGTGCAGCCCCGCCGCCAGACGCGCCGCGAGCGGCGTCTTTCCGGCGCCGCCGACCGTCAACGCGCCGACGCTCACGATCGCGCAGGCCGGGCGAGGCCGTGTTTGCGCGCGCGCCCCCGCGAAGGCGCGATGCAGCCGGGCGCCGAGCCCGTAGAGCCATGACGCGGGAACGAGCAGCCACCGCGCGAGCCCCCCCCACCGATCGCGCGCTGCGCGCGGATCGCGACCCGGCGGCGATGCCGCGCCAGACCGCGCGCTCATCGCGCGCTCCCGCCCTCGGCGGCGCCGCCCGCACCCGACTCGACACGCGCGAGCGTCTCGAGCACGAGCTGGCGGGTCCGCTCGACGCTGCCGCGGTGGCGCTCGAGCGTCAGCCGGCCCGTCTCGCCCCGCCGCCGGGCCTCCTCGGGATCTCGCAGGCTCTCGACGATCGCGGCGATCAAGGCGTCGGCGTTCGGGACACAGCGCCCGGCGCCGTCCGCCTCGAGGATCTCGACGATCTTGCGGACGTTCGCGAAATGCGGGCCGTAGAGGACGGGACGACCGACGTGGACCGGCTCGCAGACGTTGTGTCCGCCGACCGGCACGAGCGTCCCGCCGACGAAGGCGACCGCGCCCGCGGCGTAGGCCGCCGCGAGGTCGCCGTAGGAGTCGAGGATCAGGACCTCGCCCGGCGCGAGCGGCCGATCCTCGAGGCGACTGCGCAGATGCACGCGGCGGCCGCGCGAGCGCGCGAGCCGGGCGACCTCGGCGGTCCGGTCGACCTGCCGCGGGGCGAGCACGAGCACGAAGGGCTGCCCCTGCCGCTCCGCCGCCGCGAGGGCGCGCAGGCAGGTCTCCTCCTCGCCGCGGTGGGTGCTGCCCGCGACGACGACCGGGCCGATCGAAAGCGCGCGCTCGAGCGCCGGCCCGAGGCCGGATTTCTCGCTCGCCGGGTCGAGCTTGAGATCGCCGGTGATCCGGACGCGATCTTCGGGCAGCCCGAGCCGTACGAATCGCTCGGCGTCGAGCTCCGTCCGCGCGCCGACCGCAGCGATCTTCCGGAGGGTCGGGCCGATCAGGCGGGCGACCTTCGAATAACGGGGAAACGAGCGATCCGAGAGCCGGCCGGACGCGACGACGACCGGAACGCCCGCGCGCGCGCAGGCGGCGATCCAGCTCGGCCAGAGCTCCGTTTCGATCAGGATCGAGAGGCGCGGCCGCGCGGGCTGCATCGCGAGGGCGACGCACCAGGGATGATCGAGGGGCGCGAGCATCGACGGCATGCGGGGCCGATCGCGCTCGAAGATGCTGCGGCCGGCGACGGTCATCGTCGTCGCCTGCGCTTCGAAGCCCGAGGCCTCGAGGGCATCGAGCAGGCGACAAGCCGCCTTCGCCTCGCCGACGCTGGAGGCATGCAGCCAGATCCGTCCACTGCCCGCCGCGCGCTCCCGTCCGAAACCGAGCCGTTCGGGCAGCTGCCGCCGGAAGTCGGGACGCAGCACCGCCCCCGCCGCGACGACGGGCGCGGCGACCAGTGCGGCGAGGGCCGCGATGCTATGCGCGAGCGGTCGCAAGCATCGCCTCCACCGTCTCCGCCGTCCGCTCGATCGCTCCGGGCGGCCCGAGCCGCACCGCGGCCCGCGCGAGTCCGGCGAGCTGCCGCGCGCGCGCCGGCCCCGAGAAGAGCGGTGCGAGCCGTTCGGCGATCCGATCCGGCGTCGCGTCCGCTTGCAGCAGCTCGGGCACGATCTCCTCCTCGACGAGCAGGTTCGGCAACGCGACGAAGCGGACCTGCGCGCTGCGCCGTGCGATCCAGGCCGTCAGCGGATGCACCCGCCCCATCACCACCATCGGGCAGCTGCGCAGCGCCGCCTCGAGCGTGATCGTACCGGGCTTCGCGAGCGCGACGTCGAGGGCATCGAGCAGCGCTCCGTCGTCCATCGGCAGACAGCGAACCGCTCCTCCGCCAGCGGCCGGGAGCGCGCCGCGCGCCGCGCGGCGGGCCTCGGCTTCGCCGAAGCCCGCGGCCAGCCCCACGATCGCCTGCGCGCCGGCGAGCGCGGGCTCGCGTTCGCGCAGACGTTCGAACGCCGCGAGCTGCAATGGGAGATGGCGCGTGAGCTCGCTGCGGCGACTGCCCGGGAAGAGCCCAACGACGGGGACGTCCTGCGGGAGGTCGAGCGCCCGGCGAACGCGCACGCGGCGCTCCTCCGGCGTCTCGCCCGGGGGCTCCGCGGCGCGGACCGCCGCGAAGGCGTCGACGAGCGGATGGCCCGGCGCTTCGACCGCGACGCCTCGACGCGCGTAGTAGTCGCGCTCGAAGGGCAGGCAGACGACGATCCGATCCGCGGCGGCCGCGAGGCGCCGGATCCGCCCCGGCCGCCAGGCCCAGACCTGCGGCGCGATGTAATAGAGGATCCGGGCATCGCTCCTGCGCCGGACCCGGCGGGCGAAGGGCAGATTGAACCCGCCCGAATCGACCAGCACGACCAGATCGGGCCGCGACTCTTTCAGCGCCCGCGAAAGGCGTCGCCAGGCACCGACGATCCGCAGCAGCTCCGGGATCAGCTCGACGATCCCGCCGACCGCGAGTTCGCGCTGGTCGACGACGATCTCGACGCCCGCCGCGCGCATCTTCGCCCCGCCCAGCCCGAGCAGCCGAAGCCCGGGCAGCCGCGCCCGAAGCGCCCGGGCGAGCGCTGCCGCATGGGCCTCGCCCGATTGATCACCGGCGCTGAAGAGGATCGTCGCCAAGGGCGGCCTCCGTCGGCTCGGAACATGCGGCGCTCTCGACATCCCGCGCCAGCGGCCTGCGGATCGCAGCGCGCACCCGCTCGACCAGCCGCAGGGCTTCGACGCCGACGCGGCCGTCGTTCTCGGGCGCCTCCCGCGTCCGGGCGGCGCGCACGAAAGCGCGCCACTGCCGCCCGAGCGGATCGAGCGCGCTCGCGTCGGATTCCGACCCGGCGCCGCCCGCAGGCGATTCGAGCAGCAGATCCACGCGCACCGTCCCCGCGCTGCCCTCGATCTCGATCCAGCGTTCGCGGACGTCGTGGATCCGGCTCGCCTCGAGCTCGGCGACGCAGCCCGATTGGAACCGGAGCCGGGCCGAGGCGCGATCGAGGTCGCCTCCGGAGCGGCCCTCGCCAGTCGCCTCGAGCGATTCGATCGCGTCGCCGAGCGCGCGGCTCGACCAGTCGAGGTCGTGGAGCATGAGGTCCTGGACGACGTCGATGTCGAGCCCCCGCTCGCTCGCCGGATGCAGACGCCGAACGCGGATCCGGCGCGGCACGCCCGCTTGCGCGAGCGCCGCCCGCCAGCGCGGGTTGTACCACTCGACGTGGCCGACCTGCAGGATTCGGCCGAGGGTCTCGGCGCGCCGAACGAGCCGCAGCCCCTCCCCCGCATCGCAGGCGAGCGGCTTTTCGACGAGCAGGTCGAGTCCCGCCTCGAGCAACGCGAGGCCCGTCTCGACGTGGGCCGCCGTCGGGACCGCGACGACCGCGGCGCCGATCCCGTCGAGGCTTCGCAGCGCGTCACAGGCCCGCGTCCCGAACTCGCTTGCGAGCTGCTCGGCGCGGGCAGCGTGCCGATCGACGATCGCGGCGAGCTCGCAGTCGCCGTCCCGGACGGCCGAGGCCGCGATGGTGCGGGCGTGCAAGCGGCCCATCGGTCCCGCGCCGATCACGGCGACACGCAGTCGCGTCACGTCGGCTCTCCGTCGCGCACGAAGGTCGTGCAGGCGATGCCGGCCCGGTCGGCCGCCGCGCGGGTCTCGTCTCCCGCGAGCACGAGGGTGAGCCCGGCTTCGATCGCGAGGCAGGTCGCACCGGCAGCCGTCATCACCGCGATCGTCTCGGGCCCCACGGCGGGCAGGTCGAAGCGGCGATCCTGCCCGGGCCGCACGCCCTTCACGACCGTCGCGCCGGGCCCCGCGATCTCCCCCGCACGCCGGATGGTCGCGTCCGTGCCCTCAGCCGCCTCGACCGCGACGACACAGCCCCGCTGCACGACGACGCATTGACCGATGCCCGCCCTGCCGAGCGCGGCGAGCGCCCGGCGTCCGACTGCGAGATCGCCGAGCTCCTGTGCGTTCGGTGCCCGCTGCGAGAAGTCGCCCGTCTGCGCGAGCAGCGGCGCGAGCGCACGGTCTTGACCGACGATCTCGAACCCCTGCGCCTCGAGCCACTCGGCGAGGGCCGCGAAGAGCGCATCATCCTTCCATTCGCCGATGCGCCCGAGCAGCCCCGCAGCCGCAGCGTCGGGATCGAAGCGTCCTGCCCCCTCGAAGAGCAGTCGCTTCGGGATCGAGCCGACGAGCACGACCGCATGGGCGCCCATCGATCGCAGCGCGTCCGCCGCCGCGTCGAGCTGCCCGAGCCGCTGCCAGCGCAGCACGTCGACCGCGCCTGCGAGCGCGGGATCCGTCAAACCCTCGAACGCGAGGGCGCAGACACCGGATCCCGATCGCTGGAGCGCCCGCGCGACCGAGCCGACGCGCGCGCTCGTGCGGGTCGAAGCCATCCCACTCGGCTCGCTTGCGGTTGATGGTCAAGAAGGGCGAGGTCTCGGTCAGCCCGTAG
>CAUJGH010000366.1 GCA_963169575.1 Myxococcota bacterium
CTGATCCTCGCCGCCTTCCTCGTCGGCTGGATGTCGAAGTTCGCTGCGGCGACGGGGCCCGCGACGCCGGACCGACCGCATCCCACGGCCGCCGAGATGAAGGATCACCTGCTCTGGGGCCTCTTCTACGTCCATCCGGACGACCCCCGCGGCTGGGTCCCGAAGACCTCCGGCTTCGGCTACACGGTCAATTTCAGGACCGGGCGCAGCGCCCGGATCTACGCCGGGCTGATCGTCGCGACGATGGTCTCGGCCGGGGTCCTGATCGGACTCGTGGTGCGCGGCGGCTGAGGGGACGGTCGGGCGGTCGCCGTCGCCCGCCAGGTCTTCTTCGGGGCCCCGTCGTGCGCCCTCCCCGGACCGTGCTAGCCTGCCGCGCTCCCGAGATCCGGGCCCGTCGGGTCTGGCTCGGGTCTGGTGCAAGAAATAGATCGCCCCTCGCACGCCGTTCCCCGCTCTCCAGGTCCCGGATCCGGAGCTTCGGGGGTTGGCCGAAGCCCGATTCCGGGCTGCCGGTCTTCGAGTCGGCGGCGACGCCTCTCCTAGAAGAGGCGCGCAGGGAGCGGCGCGAGCCGCCCCCGATCGAGAGTGCATCGACCGCGATGAACCGGAAGCGATGGACGCTTCCCGTTCCAATCCGGACGAGGAGATCCCCGTGTCCATCGAACTGCTCTGCAAGAAGCTCGGCATGACCCAACTCTTCATCGAAGACGGGTCGGCCATCCCCGTGACCGTCCTCGAGGCGGGTCCCAACGTCGTCGTCCAGAAGAAGACCGACGAGACCGACGGCTACTTCGCCGTCCAGCTCGCTTTCGGCGAGCGCCGCGAGGCCCTCTTCTCGAAGGCCGCCAAGGCGCATTATGCGAAGCACGGCGCCGGCGCCCCGCGCCGCTACCTCTCCGAGAGCCGCCTGACCGCCGACGAAGCGGCGGGCCTCGAGCCGGGCAGCGAGCTCAAGGCCGACATCTTCGAGGCCGGCCAGAAGATCGACGCGATCGGCACCAGCAAGGGCCGCGGCTTCACCGGCGTCGTCAAGCGCCACGGCTTCTCGATCAAGAAGCGCACCCACGGCACCCACGAGTTCTTCCGCCACGGCGGCTCGATCGGCGCCGGCTCGAACCCGGGCCGCGTCATCCCCGGCCTGCGCATGGCGGGCCAGCACGGCAACGCGCGCGTCACGACGCTCAACCTCGAGATCGTGAAGGTCGACGCCGAGCGCAACCTGCTCTTCATCAAGGGCGCCGTCCCCGGCCATCCGAACGGGCTCGTCAAGATCCGCAAGTCGGTCAAGAGCAAGGGCTAGGCTAGGCGGCACCGCTCCCGGAAGGCGCCCCGCTCTTCGCGGGCGCCCCGGGCCCTGCCGAGGCCGCGCGTGATCCGGTCGGCCTCGCCTCGGGCAGGTCGCGCACGTGCACGTCCATCTGCGGGAAGGCGATCTCGACGTCGTGCTCGGCGAAGCGCCGGGCGATCTCGGCGTGGAGCTCGCTCTGGACCTCCAGGCGGTCGTTCAGGTTGCCGACGAAGACGCGCAGCTCGAAATCGAGCGAGCTCGCGCCGAACGCCATGAACCAGCTCCGCGGCTCGGGATCGCGCAGGACGCGCGGATTCGCGGTCGCGGCCGCGAGCAGCAGGCGGTGGACCAGCTCAGCGGCGGTGCCGTAGGCGACGCCGACCTTGATCGTGACGCGGGTCGTCGTGTCGGACAGGGTCCAGTTGAGAAGCTGGCCCGTGATGAAGCTCTTGTTCGGGACGACGATCTCGCGGTTGTCGAAGTCGAGGATGGTCGTCGCGCGGGTCCGGATGCGGGTGACGCGGCCGGTCAGATCGCCCACCGAGATGACGTCGCCGACCCGGAACGGCCGCTCGACGAGCAGGATCAGGCCGGAGACGAAGTTCGCGAAGATCTCCTGCAGGCCGAAGCCGAGGCCGACCGTCAGCGCCGCCGCCATCCACTGCAGCTGCGACCAGCGCAGGCCGAGCAGCTCGAGACCGATGAGCGTGCCGGCGATGACGAGCAGATATCGCAGGATGCTCGTGATCGCATAACGCGAAGCGGCGTCGATGTTGGTCTGGGACAGCAGGCCGAGCTCGATCAGCCCGGGCAGGTTCCGCGAAGCGACGATCGTCAGGACGAGGGCCAGGAGGCCGAAGAGCGCGCCCATCAGACTGACGGCCTGCGACGTCGGCAGGCCGTCCGCACCGACGTCGCTGAAGCTCCAGAGCACGATCTCGTCGAGGCGCGTGATCGCGGGCAGCACGCCGGACCAGACCCAGACGAGGCCGACGCTGAGCAATCCGATCCGGAGCATCCGCAGGACGCTCTGCGTCTGGGCGTTGACCTGCTCGAGGGTGATGTCGGCTTCGCCGGGCTCGCGGCCGCCCTCGTCGCTCGTCGGGCTCGCGGCGGACTGCCGCTCTTCGAGTCGGCGCAGCGCGAGGCGGCGCTCGCCGACGAGGAACCAGCGGCCGAGCAGGCCGACCGCCAGGCCGACGGCGATGATCACGCTGATGCTCGCGATCCACGCATTCAAGACCAGTCCCGCGGAATAGACGTAGCCCGCGAGGGCCAGACCCGCGACGAAGAGAAAGTTCAGCGGCAGCAGTCCGCGCAGCAGCTTGCGCAGCGTCGACGGTTCGGTCTCGACGCCGCGCACGACCCAGATCTGGCCGGCCTCGAGCAGCCGCCAGAACGTCCAGGCGAGCGCGCCGCAGGC
>CAUJGH010000367.1 GCA_963169575.1 Myxococcota bacterium
TCGTCGATCTTCATCGCTGCCCCGATCCTGCTCTTCCTCGAGCGGCGATACGGAACGCGAGGCAAGCCCGGCTCGGGCGCCCGCCCTGCAGCGGTCGTGAAGCGCGCCCGGGTCTGAGCCGCTTCGGTCCGCTGCCCGACACACGAACGCCCGGACGTGTCTCGCACGCCCGGGCGTTCGTTTCTGCATTCCCGGCTCTGGCGCCGGCTCTCGTTCGACCTCTGGCGCGGGCCCGAGAAGGGCTCGCGGATCGGGACGTCGTCGCGCCCGGTTCGGGGGCGACGCGCCTCGACCCGATCGCCTCAGGCTCGCGCGGCCGGGGCCGCCGCGGGCGAGAGGCTCGGCGCCGCGGGCTTGCGCGCATCGTCGCGGGCCGTCGTCGCGGCGGTGCTGGCGTTCGTCGCGCTCGACGCGCTGGCCGACATGTCGATGCCGCCGTTCAGGACGGCACCTTCCTGCACGTTCAGCTTCGGCGCCTTGACGTCGCCTTCGACCACGCCGGTCGCCTGGATCTCGATCCGCTCGGTCGCCGTGAGGTTGCCCTTCACGCGGCCGATCACGATGATCGACTTGGCGACGACCTGCGCCGTCAGGCGGCCGCTCGAGCCGATCGTCAGCGTATTGTTGGCGAGGCGGACATTGCCCTCGACCTGGCCTTCGATCTCGAGATCCTCGTCGCCCGTGAGCTCACCCTTGAAAACGATCGATTGACCAATCGTGGCCATGTTCTTCTTCCCCCCCTGTGCGCCGGCGGTTCGGCCGGACGTCGATTCGTTCTGTCGCGGCCCTGCTTCCGCGGTCGCCTGGGCCGCGGGAACCGTTTGCCAGGACTGCGCTGGCCTCGAGGCCGGAGCATTGCCCGGCGTCGACGCTGCATTCTCGCGATTGGGTTCGGACGCATTGCCGTCTCCACGGCCCCTGGAGCTGAAGAATCCCACGACTGTCCTCCCATCCGCTCGAAAGCCCGGGTCTCCCGGGACGAAGCCCGGGCAGGTTATCGCATCGGCGCCGCGCGCAAGCTGTGATCTGGCTCTCGTTCGGGTTGCGACGTCCAGCACATCCCCCCATCATCCGGGCCGCGCCCCGGGCCCCATGACGGGCCCCGGTCGGAGGATTCTCATGACGCGTGCGTTGATGCTCGGGCTGGCGTGGCTGGCCTTGATGGTGGCCCCGTTTTCGGAGGCGGCTGCCCAGGGCGACGGGGACAACCCCTCCAGCGAATCTGCCCCCCTGCAGCAGGAAGACCGATCGGCCTCCGCAGCCGAAGAAGGCTCGCTGGTCGGCGATGACTCCCCGTCTCCGTCGGCCCAGGAATCCTCTCCGTCGACGGCGACCGTTCGGGAAGGGGACCCGGTCATGGCCGTTCCAGGGACGGGCGATCTCTCGCTCGACGATCTCGCGCCGGGGGCTCGAATCGTCTCGGACGGCGAGCCGCTCTCGATGGGGGACGCGGTCGCGCTCGCGATCCGCAACGGCCTCGATGTCGAGGTGGATCGCTACGCGCCGTTGATCGCAGACGCCGAGGCGGGGACGGCATGGGGTGCCTACGATCCGCTCTTGAGCGGCGACGCGCGCTACGAGGTCTTGAAGACGCCCAACACCTTCGCTCTGAACCCGGTCTCGCAGAATCGGGATCGCATTCGGGGCGGCGGCGTCGGGGTCAGCCAGCTGGTTCCCTATCTCGGCGCGACGCTCAGCGCGCGTTTCGACGGCCGCGGAACGGCGACGCGCAGTCGTCTGCAGTCGCTCGACGAGCAGTTCGACTCGAGCTTTTTCGTCAACGCGCGGATCCCGTTGCTGCGCAACTTGATCTGGAATGAGGCCTGGACGAACGTCAGGCTGTCCGGGCTCGCGAGTGACACCGCCGAACTGCAGTTCCGCCAGGCCCTGATGGACAACGTGCAGGCGACGGTCAATCGCTATTGGGCGCTGGTGGCCGCGCGGGATCGCGTTCGCGTCACCCAGAAGAGTCTCGAGACGGCGCGCGCGCTGCTCGATCAGACGAAGACCCAATATGAAGTCGGTGTCGTGTCCCAGGTCGAGGTCGTCGAGGCCGAAGCCGGCGTGGCCAATCGCGAGTTCGAATTGATCCAGGCTGCGAACAGCTTTCGAAACGAACAGGATCTGCTGATCGAGGCCGTGTACGGGACGAAGCTCGTTGCATCGACCACGCTCCAGATCGTGCCGACCGAAGACCTCCAGGCCTATCGTCTGCGCCCCGTGGATGCCGAGCAGTCGGTCGCCAAGGCATTCACGAATCGTCCGGAGCTCGCCGTGGCGAAGACGACGATTCAGCAATCCGAGGCGAGCCTGAAATTCGCCAAGAGCCAGCGTCTCCCGCAGCTCGATGCCGAGGGGCGCTATGGGTACGTCGGTATTTCGGGCCAGGGCAATCGCCAGCTCGCCGATTTCAACCCAGGCGACGGCATTCCCCCCGTGATTCCGGGAAACACGTCGTTCGCCGATGGCACGGACGATTTCTTCTCGCGGGATGGCTCGAACAACTGGCGTGTCCAGGGGATCTTCTCCGTGCCGATCCCGAATACGGCGGGTCGGCGCGGGGTCGATCGGAGCCGGTTCGAGCTGCAACGATCGAAGTCTCAGCTGATCCGGCTCGAGCAGAGAATCGTGCTCGAGGTTCGCGCCGCGAGCCGCACACTTCTCTCGGCCGCTCAGCGCATCGAAGCGGCCGAACGCCGCCGCCTCGCGGCCGAGGAGCAGCTTCGCGCCGAGCGGATCCGACTCGAGCACGGCGAGTCGACGCCCTTCGAGGTCCTGCAGCGTGAAGAGGATCTCGTCGAGGCGGAGAGCCAGAAGATCAACGCACTGCAGCTCTTCCAGGCCGCCGAGATCGCCTTGTTTCGTTCCGAGGGGACGATCCTCGAGCGGCATGCCATCGAGGTGGACGCCGTACGCGCTCCGGTTCGCTGAGCATGGGCCGGCGGCCCTTCGTCGCCGCGCTGGTGCTCGCGGCGGGGCGCGGGGAGCGGCTCGGCGCGGCGGTCCCGAAGGCTTTCGTCTCGCTGGACGGGCAGTCGCTGCTCGAGCGATCGATCCGTGCATTGGCGGCGAGCGGGCGGATCGAGCGAATCGTGCCGGTCGTCTCGTCCGGCGACGGACCGGCGTATGCCGCGATCGCAGAGCGCTGCGCCGATGTCGAAGCGCTTGCCCCGATCGTGGCAGGCGGGGCCGAGCGGCAGGACTCGATGCGGGCGGGGCTCGCGAGCCTGCCGGATCGGATCGAGCTCGTCGCGGTCCACGACGCCGCCCGCTGTCTCGTCGATCCGAGCGATGTCGGGCGCGTCCTCGATGCAGCGGAGCGAATGGGCGCGGCGATTCTCGGCGAGCCCGTCCGGGATACGCTCAAGCGGGTCGCCGGCGGCCGGATCGTCGAGACCCCGGACCGGTCGGAATACTGGGCCGCCCAGACGCCGCAGGTCTTCCGGCGCGACTGGCTCGTGGCAGCGACGGCCGCTGCCGCAGATTCGGGACGGCGCGCGACCGACGATGCGGCGCTCGTCGAGGCGCTGGGGCACGCGGTCGAGATGGTCGAGGCGCGGGCGCCGAATCCGAAGATCACGCGGCCCGAGGATCTCGTCTTCGCCCGCATGCTGCTCGCGCGGCGGGACGTTCGGGCCGAGGCCGGGGGCGCACGGTCCGGCGGCGGGCGGGCGCCCATGTCGTCGCGGAATCGGGAGTGACGAAAGAAGTGGGGAGCGGAATCCGGATCGGACAGGCGATCGACGTCCACGCGCTCGCAGCGGGCCGACCGCTGGTGCTCGGCGGCGTCGCGATCCCGTACGAGCGGGGTCTCGTCGGGCATTCCGACGGCGATGCGCTGCTGCATGCGATCGCGAGCGCGATCCTCGGCGCCCTCGGCGAAGGCGATCTCGGCCGGCATTTTCCGTCGAGCGATGAGCGCTATCGGGGGATCGCGAGCAGCGAGCTGGTGGACCAGGTCGTCTTCCGCATGCGCGCCGCCGGCTTTCGGCTCGGCAACCTCGACGCGACCGTCGTCGCGCAGGTCCCGCGGCTGGCGCCGCATCAGGCCGCCATGCAGGCGCGGGTCGCGGCGCTGCTCGGTGCACCGGCGGAGCGGGTCAACATCAAGCTGACCAGCACGGATCATCTCGGCGCGATCGGCCGCGGCGAGGGCATCGCGGCGCTGGCCGTCGTGCTGCTCGAGGCGGTGGACGCCGCGCCGGGCGGCCGAAGCGAATTGGAGTCGAAGGCGTGATCCCGATCGAGTTCTACGACACGCGCACGCGCACGCGCCGCCCCTTCGCGCCGATCGAGCCCGGCCGAGTCCGGATGTACAGCTGCGGCCCGACGGTCTACGGCCCGCCGCATATCGGCAATCTGCGCTCGCGCCTCTTCTCGGACCTCCTGAAGCGCTTCCTGCTCTCGGAAGGCTTCGAGGTCGTCCACGTCATCAACATCACGGACGTCGGCCATCTCGTCTCGGACGCCGACGAGGGCGAGGACAAGATCGAGGCCGCCGCGCGGCGCACGGGCAAGAGCGCCGAGGAGATCGCCGCCCACTACACGCAGGTCTGGCGTGACGACGGCGCCGCCGTCAACTGCCTCCCGCCCGAGCACAATCCCAAGGCGACCGAACACATCGCCGAGCAGATCGACCTCGCGCAAAGGCTCGAGGCCGCCGGCCATCTCTACCGCATCGCCGACGGTCTCTACTTCGATACGAGCCGCTTTCCACGTTATGCAGAGCTCGCCCATCTCGATCTCGCGGGCCAGGCCGACGGGGCGCGCATCGGTCCGACGGAGGGCAAGCGGCATCCCGCCGATTTCGCGGTGTGGAAATTCGCCGAAGCGGGCGTCCAGCGGCTGCAGGAATGGGATTCGCCCTGGGGCCGCGGCTTTCCGGGCTGGCATCTCGAATGCTCCGCCATGGCCGTCCGCTACCTGGGCGAACATTTCGACATCCATACGGGCGGCATCGACCTCGCGAGCGTCCACCACACGAACGAGGTCGCCCAGAGCGAATGCGGCTACGGCGTGCATCCCTGGGTCGAGTTCTGGATGCACAACGAGTTCCTCGACATGGGTTCGGAGAAGATGTCGAAGTCGAAGGGCAACGTGCGCACGCTCTCCGACCTCGTCGAGAAGGGCGTCGACCCGCT
>CAUJGH010000368.1 GCA_963169575.1 Myxococcota bacterium
GTAGGCTCGAGCGAAGCCCCGCACGCGCTCGTCGAGTTCCTCGGTCGTGATGGCCGTCGTTCCGCGAGCGTCGAAGACGTTCAGGAGCTCGACGGTGGTGCCCGTCGCGGTTGCGAGCGCGCTCGCCAGGGGCAAGGCGGCGGCAGAGCTCGGCGAGAGGTCGGTCGCCACGATCGGGCGTCCCGGTCCCCGGAGATTCGTCTCTTCGTGAACGACGAGCACGGGGCTGGGCGTCAGTCGGATGACCTTGTCGGCCACCGAGCCGAGGAAATGGCGCGAGAACCCCGAGCGACCGTGGGATGAGATCACGACGAGCTCGTAGTCGATCGAGGCCCGGGCGATCGCGCGTCCCGGAGATCCGAGCGCGACCAGCGCCGGCGCGAGCCTCTCGGCGGAGACGTCCTGCCGCGCGAATTCGATCAGCGCGCGCTCGATCTCGGCTCGAATGGTCGGCAGGTCTCCGGTGATCGAGGACGCCGACCCGTGGAAATGGAGTCCGTCGAGATCGGTGATGGCATCGTATCCGTACATCGGCGTGATGAGGCCGCCAAAGAGCCCGACCCACTGGTCGGCCGTGCGCAGTGCGCGGCGGCTCAGCTCCGAGAAGTCGGTGGGTACGAGGATCCTGGGATTCCGCATCCATTCCTCCGGACTGCCACGGGGCAGGTTCACGCGCGATCGCATCGGCGTGTCGGTCGAGCGAATCTCGGCAGCGTAGCTGCGATGAAGGCTCCGCGCCGTCCGTTCGATCGGCGAGTCGAGCGAACCGACGGTGTGCCGTCATCGTTCGGCGGGTCGAGCGCTCTGTGCCTGGGGCGTGAACAATATTTTGTCGACCCGCTGGTGATCCATGTCGATGATCTCGACCAGGTAACCATCGATCTCGATCGTCTCGCCCTCTCGCGGGACATGGCCCATTCGACTCACGACGAAGCCGCCGGCGGTTTCCTGATCCCGAATGCCTGCCTGCTGGCGATCGAAACCGAAGACCGTCGTCGCGAGCTCGCGGGCATCGAGCATCCCGTCGACCAGCCACGAGCCGTCCTCGCGGCGGACCGCGCGCGGCCGAGCGCGGTCATCGGTCGACGGCAGCTCGCCCACGATCGCCTCCATGACGTCGTGCAGGGAGACCAGACCGACGATCCCGCCGTATTCGTCGGCGACGAGCGCGACGGATGGCTCGACCTGCTTGAATTTTTCGAGCAGGCCGGCGACGGAGAGCGATCCGGGCACGACGAGCGCTGGCGTCACGAGCTCCTTCAGGTCCACTGCGGAAGCAGAAGCAGCGAAGCCCTCGTAGATCGACTTCACCGTCACGACGCCGACCACGCGGTCCCGCTGCTCCCGGACGACCGGGAAGGTGGAGTGCCCGCTTGCGGTGATTTTTCGCCAGATCTCGTCGCGCGAATCCCGGACGTCGAGCCATACGATCTGCGCGCGGGGCGTCATCAGGCTCCGCACGGGGAGGCGATCGAGGGCCATGACCCGCTCGATCATCGCCGGCTCGCTCGGATGGAATACGCCGACCCGCGAGCCTTCCCTCATCAGGAGCTTCACTTCCTCTTCCGATATGGAGATCTCGGGAGCTGGCGCGATTCGAAAGAGGCGCAAGAGCGCATCCGTCGACCAACCCAACAGCGAAACGATCGGCGCGCCGATGCGTGAAAGCCGTCGCATTGGACCGGCCACCGCGCAGGCGACACGCTCCGGGTTGCCGAGCCCGAGCCGCTTCGGCACGAGCTCGCCGACGACCAGCGTGCAATACGTCAGCACGAGCACGACGACGACGAAGGCGAGCTCGTCGGCGTGCGGTGCGAGCCACTCGACCCCCGTCAGGGTCGCGGCCAGCTTCTCCGCAAGGGTCGCGCCGCTGAACGCCGCCGCGATCACGCCGACCCATGTGATCCCGATCTGCACGGTGGCGAGAAAAGCATTGGGAGACTCGGCGAGCTCCAGGGCGATGCGTGCCCGTGGGTCGCCCCGTTCCGCGAGCTGACGCAGGCGGGGCTTGCGCGCGGACACGACGGCAATTTCGGCCATCGCGAAGGCGCCGTTTGCGAGGAGGAGCAGGAAGATGAGACTGATTTCGACTGCCAGGGGAATCATGGGCGACAGCTTCGCCCGCTGATGCCCGCCGAAGCAACCCGGCCGCTCAGCCCCGGGAGCGCACGCGAAATCGACGAGCCGGTCCGTGCGTGGCCACGGGGGTTGCCGAGCGCATGAGATCCCGCGAACCTCGCTGGAAGCGTCGTGCCCCGCTGCATCCACCTGGAGGCCGAATCAGCATGCCGTCCGTTCGCGCGCTCGACGACCTCGCGATCGTGTCGCTCGTCGCCCTCGCTCTGGTCGCCGGTGCGTCATGCTCCCGACACGCGCCGCACGCGCACGGCTCGTCCCCTTCCGGACCCGACCACATGACCCACGCCTTCGACGACGTCGAGGCCCTCTCGAAGCGCTTCGACGACCCGGCGCGCGACGCCTGGCAGAAGCCGGACGAGGTGATCGCGGCGCTCGATTTGAAGAAGGGGATGCGAATCGCCGACGTCGGGGCGGGAACCGGTTATTTCGCCGTGCGCCTCGCCAGGGCGCCGCAGGC
>CAUJGH010000369.1 GCA_963169575.1 Myxococcota bacterium
GAGCACTCCGCCCGAGAGGTGGGTCACCATGAGCGGCTCTCCGCGGAAGCCGAGGGTCCGCAGCCGGCCGTCGATCGTCTTCAGGTGGGCTCGCATCAGGGGCTTGAGCGACGCGTCCAGCACGGCCGACGACGCGCGTCGGTACTCGCGAATCTTCGCGTTGACCTGATGAGAGAGGGTGAAAGGGACGTCGGGCAGATGACGCGCGAGCAGCTCGCCCACGCGCCGCTCGTGGGCCGGATTCGCGATCGACCAGAGCAGACAGACACCGACGGCCTCGACCGCGAGCGCTCGCAGTCGCTCGATCACGGTGAGCACCACGGCTTCGTCGAGCGGCCGGGCGATCTCGCCGTCCGAGAGCACGCGTTCGGGCACCTCGAAGCAGAGCGAACGGGGGACGAGGGGATCGGGGTAGGGGCGCGCGAGATTGAAGGGATCCTGCTTTCCGCCCTCCCGGTACAGCAGGATGTCGCGATGGCCCTCGGTCGTGAGGAACGCCGTGCGCGCGGTACGGCCCTCGAGGATCGCGTTGGTGGCGTGGGTCGTGGCGTAGACGATCGTCTCGCAGCGAGCGAGCAGCTCGGAGACCGGGAGTCCTTCGACGCGCGCGGCCTCTTCGAGGGCGGCCTGGATTCCGCCGAACGGATCGCCCGGCGTCGTCAGGGCCTTGTGCAGTCCGCGGATCGCTTCGCGGTCGGCGAGCACGAGGTCGGTGAAGGTTCCACCGGTGTCGATCGAGATCGAGAAGGACATCGCGAGCGATTCTATCCGAATCGCGCGCGGAGGATCGATCGAAAAGCGTCGGACTCAGCCGCCGATCTTCCCCTTCACCCGATCCCGCAGCTCGTACTTCAGGACCTTGCCCGACGCATTGCGGGGCAGCTCGTCCACGACCTCGACGAAGCGCGGGACCTTGTAGTTCGCCATGTTGGCGCGGCTCCAGGCGATGACCTCCGCCGAGTCGAGCTTCGCTCCCGGCCGCGGGACGACGAAGGCCATGCCGACCTCGCCCATGCGCTCGTCGGGCACGCCGATCACCGCCGAGGCCGCGATGCCCGGATGCTGGAAGAGCAGGTTCTCGACCTCGGCCGGGTACACGTTGAACCCGCCCATGATGTAGAGATCCTTGATGCGGTCGGTGATCTTGATGTAGCCGCGCTCGTCCATCACGGCGATGTCGCCGGTATGCAGCCAGCCGTCGGCGTCGATCGCCTTCTTCGTCTCGGCCTCGTCCTTGAAGTAGCCGCGCATCACGTTGTAGCCGCGGACCCAGACCTCGCCCGGCGTGCCGCGCGGGACTTCCTTGCCCTCGGCATCGACGAGCTTGACCTCCGTATCGGGGATCGCGGCGCCGTCGGAGTTGGCGATCGTCTCGGGAGAATCGGTCGGGAGGCAGATCGAGACGGTGCCGCAGCTCTCGGTCAGGCCGTAGGCCTTGATGACGCTCTCGAAGCCGAGCTCGCTGCGCATGCGGTGGACGAGCTCGACGGGGGTCGGTGCGGCGCCGGTGACGGCGAGACGCAGGGAGCTCGTGTCGAACTTCTCGCGGCCCTCGAATGCGAGCATCGACTGATAGATCGCGGGCGGGCCGGGCATGACCGTGATCTTCTCGCGCTGGATCCGGCCGAGGACGTCGGCGACGTCGAAGACGCCATGGGGCAGGGCGGTCGCGCCGTGGATCAGGCAGGCGAGCCAGCCGCCCTTGTAGCCGAAGGAATGGAAGAAGGGATTGATGATGAGATAGCGGTCGCCGGCGCGCAGGCCGACGGTGCGGCCCCAGACTTCGAAGACCTTGAGGTTCTGGCCGTGGGCGCTCATGACGGCCTTGGGATTGCCCGTGGTGCCCGAGGTGAAGAGGAAATCGCAGAGATCGTCGGGCGTGACTTCGGCGGCGCGGGCCTTCGCAGCGGCGGGCGTCACGGCGGCGCCACGGGCGAGGAAGGTCTCCCACGGCGTGCCGTTGGCGCTGCTGCCCTCGAGCAGCAGGATGCCCTCGAGCGCGGGAAGCTTCTGCGCCGCGATCACGTCGGCGTAGTTCATGCCGAGGAAATCGCCGACGCTGCAGAGCAGGCGCGCCTCGCTCTTTTCCAGCACGTAGGCGGCCTCGGCGGCCTTGAAGCGGGTGTTCAGCGTGACGAGCACGGCGCCGGCGGATTGCAGGCCGAGGGCGGCGACGATCCAGCGGGCGCTGTTCGGCGCCCAGATGCCGATCCGATCGCCGCGCTGGATGCCCGCCGCCATGAAGGCGCGCGCGGCTTCTTCCACGGCAGCCGCGAGGCCCGCGAAGCTGAGCTTCAGGTCGCCTTCCTCGATCGCCGAGACGTCCGGCCAGGTCGCCGCGGAGCGGGCCAGCGTCGCCGGGATCGTCATCTCCGCCCAGTCGAGGTTCGCGTTCGTCATCGTCGAAGGCTCCTTCGGGGCCGCCATTCGGCGGCGAGGCTCGGCTGCGCAGCGTCGGCGACTAATCCCGGCCGAGGACCGCGATGCCGCAGGCCGTCGGATGGCCACCGATGTTGTGCGACACGGCGAGCTTGCCTTCTACGCCGGGGACCTGTCGGGCGCCCGCCTTGCCGCGCAGCTGCAGGACGTTCTCGTAGATCATCCGCACGCCGGTCGCGCCGGTCGGATGGCCGAAAGTCTTGAGGCCGCCGTCGGTGTTGACCGGGAGCGAGCCCGTCAGCTCGAAGTCGCCGCTCGCGATGTGATCCTTCGCGGAGCCCTTCTCGCAGAAGCCGAGGTCTTCGTAGGTCAGCAGCTCGGTCAGCGAGAAGCAGTCGTGGACCTGGGCGATGCCGATCTGCTGGCGCGGATTCGTGATCCCGGCCATCTGATAGACGTCGTCCCGGGCCCAGGCGGTCGGCTTCCAGGAGAGGAAGTCGTTCTTCGGATCCTTCTGGGGATTCGGGCCGGCGCGGACGGTCACGCCCTTGACCTTGATCGGCTGCTTGGAATAACGACTCGCGAGGTCCGTCCGCGTCAGGATCGCGGCGGCGGCGCCGTCGGTCTGGGCGGCGGAGTCGTAGAGGCCGAAGGGCCAGGAGATGATGCGGGCCTTGAAGTAGTCGTCTTCCGTGATCTTGCGCTTCAGGAAGGACTTTTCTGCGAGGCAGCCGTTCGCGTGGTTCTTGATCGCGATCTTCGCGAGATCGGCACGCGAGGCGCCGAACTTCTCGAAGTAGGTCGCGGCGGCGAGGGAGAACCAGCCTGCCGGGGTCTGCGGCAGGTCGCGCACGCGGTCGGTCACGACCGACGGCCCCGAGACGCCGCGGTCCTTCGGCTTGTCGTAGCCGACGACGAGGACGGTGTCGTAGACGCCGGCGGCGATCGAGAGGGTCGCGAGGCGGATCAGGTCCGTACCCGTCGCGCAGTAGTTGGTCGCGAAGGAGACGGGCTTGTTGAAGAGCTTGAGCGCGTCGGCGCACTCGTGGGGGCCCTTGTTGGTATAGATCGAGCCGGTGAAGACGGCGTCGATCTGGCCCTGCGGATCGTCGATGCCGGCGTCCGCATAGGCCTCGTAGGCGGCGTCGACGATCATGTCGGCGGGCGACTGGTCCCAGTTCTCGCCGAACTGGCAGCAGCCGACGCCGACGACGGAGACCTTGTCGCGGATCGCTTCTTTGTTCGCCATGGCTCGTTCTCGCTCGCTCGCGCGCTCGGTCGTATTCGCGCGGTTCGGGTTCGGGGACGCAGGGTCGGCGGTCGGGCTCCCGAGGTCGGGGTACGGCTCGGATCCGGGCCGCGGCGCGGATCGGGGCCCGGCGCTAGGCCGGCTTCGGGATGCCCTTCCAGTAGTAGTTGGGGCGGCCGCCCGATTCGTGGATGCGGCGGAAGACGAACTCGACTTCCTGGCCGATCTTCATCTCGTCGGGCTTGATCTCGATGACCTGGAGGTGGATTCGGGCGCCGTCGACGTCGACGATCGTCACGACGGTCGGCGGGTTCGGCGTCGGGAAGAAGAAGTCGAAGGTGTAGGTGACGACCTTCCCGATCCGGTCCGAGAGCCGGACCTTCTCGAACTGGTCCTTCGCGAAGCAGGTCTCGCAGACGCGCTGGGCCGGGAACTGCACCGCTCCGCATTTCAGGCATTGCTGGCCCTTGAACGAGAGATCGTCGTCGCGCTCGCGGAACAGGATCGTCGCCGAGAGGCCGGGGCTCGTTCCGGCGTCCCATTCCTTCGCCGTGAGGCCGCGGGCGGCGAGATAGTCGTCATAGCGCGCGACGACTCGGCGACGCGCCAGGTTCCAGGCGACGCCGCGTCGATCGCCGGTCTTCTCGATCTGGGGCGTCGTGCGGAAGCTCGTGGCGTCGGCGCCGTTCCCGAAGTTGACGACGAGGATCCGCTCGCCCGCCTTCGCGGACTCGAGCGCGGAGACGATCATCAGGGGCGCGAAGGCCGTGCCCGCGTTGCCGAGCTGGCCGAAGAGAGGCGCCACGAGCTGCGTCTTGCCGAGGCCAGCGGCGCGGGCGGCATCGCCGTGGGATCGGGCGTCCGGGGCGTAGAGCGCGACGCGGTCGTAGTTCGCTGCCGTCGTCTGGCTGCGACCCAGCAGCGCAGCGAGGGCCGCCGCCATGTTCGGCGAATAGGACTCCTGGATCACGAAGCGGTCTTCCCAGGAATGCACGTAGTCGTGGTCGGCCGGGCGCCAGACGTCGGTGACCTCGTCGGCGACCGCTGCGAAATCGTCGAGGGTCGCGATCGCGTCCCCTTCGCCGACGAGGAACGCCGCGGCGCCGTCGCCGAAATTCGCCTCGAGCCCCGAGTTCGGCGCGGCGAGCCGCACGTCGCTCGCGATGACGAGCGCGCAGCGCGCAGAGCCGGCCTTGACGGCATCGAAGGCCGCTCGGAGCGCGATCGTGCCGGCGCGCGTCGTGCCCGTCTGGTCGCTCGTCTGGACCGCGCGGGGCAGATCGAGCACGCGCGCGACCAGGGCCGAGGCCTGCTTCTCCTGGAAGGGCAGGGTCGTCGAGGCGAAGATCAGCAGATCGACCTGGCTGCGGTCGAAGCCGCGCAGACAGTGGATCGCCGCCGTCACGCCGAGGGTGATCGCGTCCTCGTCGTTCCAGGCGACGGCCTTCTCGGGCCCGCCGTCCTTCGCCGGGCGGCCGCCGATCGCG
>CAUJGH010000370.1 GCA_963169575.1 Myxococcota bacterium
CGTGCTCTTCTTCCGCGATCAGCGCCTCGCCGAAGCCGATCAGATCGCCTTCGCGCGCCATTTCGGCGAGATTCAGGTCCCGCCGCTCAAGACGAAATACCACGACCATCCCGAGATCAACGTCCTCGACCAGGTCTCCCCCCGCGGCGACGGGGCCGACAACTGGCATGCGGACCACACCTACACCGAGCGCCCCGCCCTCGGCTCGATCCTGCGCGCCGTGAAGGTCCCGCGCTTCGGCGGCGACACCGCCTTTGCGAGCATGTACGCCGCCTACGACGCCCTCTCCGAGCCGATGCGCCGCATGCTGGACGGCTTGACGGCGGTCCACGACATCACGCGCTCCGCGAACCGCGGCATCCGCGCGGGCCACGTGACCCAGAGCCTCGGCGAGATCCAGCGGCGGCTGCCGCCGGTGCGCCATCCGGTGATCCGCACGCATCCGGTGACGAAGCGGAAGCTCGTCTTCGTCAACGCGAACTCGACGACCCGGATCTGCGAGCTGCCGGACGCGGAGAGCGAGGCGATCCTGCGCTTCCTCTTCGAGCACGTCCGCACGCCCGAGTTCCAGGTGCGCTTTCGCTGGGACGAAGAGTCGCTGGTCTTCCTCGACAATCGCTGTACGCAGCACTATGCGGTGCCCGACTACGACGAGCGTCGGATCCTGCATCGGGTCACGATCGCGGGGGACGAGCCGTATTAGTCCGCAGTGGGCGCGCCGGAGGCGTTCGATTTCGCTGCGCCGGCTTCGTCCGAATCGGGCGCCCAGTCGAGGACCACGCTGCCGCCGGGACGCGGAGCGAACCGCGCCACGACCGCCTCCCCGACGACCGGATCGCGCCCGCCCTGCCAGCCGCCGATCATCCGGATCCCCGGCCGCTCCTCGAGAGCGATGCGGACGACGACGTACGGCACGCGGTCCCGGAACGCCGGCGCGAAGACCTGATGGGTCCGGATCCAGCTCGAGACGACGCCGCGCCCCGAGCAGGCGACCCATTCGGCGTCGAACGACGCGCAGCGATCGCAGATCGCGCGCGCCGGCCAGCGCAGCGTCCCGCAGCGCGTGCAGCACTGGAGCCGCAGCTCGCCCGCGGCGAGCCCGTCCCAGAACGGCTGCGAGTCGAGATCCGGCGTCGGCTCCGGCAGCTCGTCGATCATGACCTCTCCTTCGCTCGCGCGCGGCGGAATCCGGAGCGCGACGGGTCGGGCGCTTCTGCGCGGCGCGACAGGTCCGGCGACCCGGCCCGACGCGACATCGCAGGCGACCCGGCGCAGCACGGCATGCTAGGCCCCTCTCTGCAGCACGAGCGCCGCGGTCGAGCCGGCGACGTAGCCGGGCTGCGCGGTGCTGAGCGCCAGCTCGGCGCCCTCGACCTGGCGCTCGCCCGCCGTATGGCGCAGCTGCGAGACGGCTTCGGCGACGTGGTTCAGGCCGTGGACATAGCCCTCGGAGAGGAAGCCGCCGTGGGTGTTCACGGGGATCGAGCCGCCGCGGGCGGCCGCGCCGCTCGCGACGAAGGGGCCGCCCTCGCCCTTTGCACAAAAGCCGTAGTCCTCGAGCTGGACGAGGACGCTGTAGGTGAAGCAGTCGTAGAGCTCGGCCAGATCGAAGTCCGAGGGGCCGACGCCGGCCATCGCATAGAGCCGCGGCGCCATGTCGGCGGCTGCGGTCCGGGTCGGATCCTCGACTTGATTCGCGTAGAGATTCTGTCCGCCGCCCCAGGCCGCGCCGCGGATCAGGACCGGAACCTGGCGCAGGTCGCGGGCGCGCTCCGCCCGGGTCAGGACGAGGGCGACGGCGCCGTCGGTTTCGAGACAGCAGTCGAAGAGGCGGAAGGGCTCGACGACGAAGCGCGCGGCGAGGTAGTCGCCCAGGGTCATCGGCCCGCGCATCATCGCGCGCTCGTTGTCCCGGGCGAAGGCGCGCTGCTGCACGGCGATCTGGCCGAGATGCTCGGGCTGCGTGCCGTAGCGGGCCATGTGGGCGCGGGCTTCCATCGCGAATTGCTGGGGCGGTGTGAAGTAGCCGTAGGGCGCCTGGAACGGGGTCTCGACCGCGTCGACGAGGGGCCGGCCGGTGCCGCCCATGCGAAAGCCGGAGCGGGCGTTCAGCGCGCGGTAGCAGACGACGACGTCGGCGACGCCCGCATGCAGCGCGAGGGCGGCCTGGCCGACCATCGCATGCGAGATGCTGCCGCCGCCGAACAGATCGAGATGGAAGCGCAGGTCGCGGATCCCGAGGCTCTGGGCGACGACCATCGGGAGCACCGAGTCGCCGACACGAAAGGTCGCGAGGCCGTCGACGTCGGCGGGCGTGAGGCCCGCATCCTCGAGGGCGGCCGCGATCGCGCGCAGGGCGAGCGTCAGCGTCGTCGCCCCGGAGCTCTTCGAGAAGGGGGTGTAGCCGACGCCGACGATGGCCGTCTGATCGCGCAGCGTGGTCATAGGACGCCCTCCTTCCGCAGCGCCCCGATCCGATCCCAGTCGAATCCGAGCTCCAGCAGGATCTCCTCCGTATGTTCCCCGGCTTCCGGGGCGCGCGTCGTTCCGCCCGGCGTCTCGTCGAACTGGACCGGATTCGCGACGAGCTGGAAGCTCGAGCCGTCGCCGGTCTCGATCCGCGAGAGCAGGCCATTCGCTTCGACCTGCGGATCGCGCGTCACCTCGAGCGTATCCTGCACGACCTCCCAGACGCCGCTGAACGGAGCGAGCACGCGCCGCCAATGGGCGAGCGGCGCGCTCGCGAAGAGCGCATCGAGCAGCGCAGCGCAGTCGGCGCTGTTCTGCTGCAGCAGCTCGGCCGTCGCGAAGCGCGGATCGTCCTGCCATTCGGGATGATCGACGACGCGGCAGAGCTCCGGCCAATGCCGGAAGGCCTGCAGACAGACGAGCGCGATGAAGCGCCCGTCCTGCGTGCGATAGGTCCCCGCCAGCGCGTTCGTCTCCGGCACCCGCGGCAGCGGCTGCCAGACCGTGCCCTGCGCGAGCGAGCCGGCGATCGCCATCCCCATCGCCCACATCCCCATCCCGAGCAGCGAGAGATCGACGACGGGCGCCTCGCCCGTCCGTTCGCGGGCGAAGAGCGCGGCCGAGATCGCACCGGCGAGCGTGAGACCCGCGAGCGAATCCCCGTACGAGCCGCCCGGCATCGGCGAAGGCCGCTCGGCGCCCGGTGGCGTCGCCCCGTAGGCGCTGCCGGCCCGGGCCCAGAAGGTCGCGTAGTCGAAGCCCCCGCGATTGCGCTCGGCACCGCGCTCGCCCATGCCCGTCCCGCGCGCGTAGACGATGCGCGGATTCCAGGCGCGCACGTCCGCCAGCTCGATCCCGAGCCGCGCGCGCGACTCGGGCAACAGGTTCGTGAGGAAGACGTCCGCGCTCCGCACGAGGGCCGCGAGCACCTCGCGCCCGCCCGGCTTCGCGAGATCGAGGCCGATGCTGCGCTTGCCTCGATTGGCATGCTCGATCGCGAAGTTGACGGGCCCCTCGATCGCGAGCGCGCCCGTCCGCCGCAGACCGCGATAGGCGTCGCCGCCGCCGGGCGGCTCGACCTTCACGATCTCCGCGCCCCATTCCGCGAGCACGCTCCCCGCGAGCGGCACGAAGACGTACTGCGCGACCTCGACCACCCGGACGCCCTCGAGCACGCGCATCAATCGCCCCCTCTGCCCGGACCGGGCCCGCTCGATCCGGCACCCGCGGCCGCATTGGCAGCGAGCGCCGCCGGCCGACCGAACGCCGCACGCGCCGCGAAGACCTGTCCGGCGAGCGCGACGAGCAGGATCGCGAGGCAGATCGCGA
>CAUJGH010000371.1 GCA_963169575.1 Myxococcota bacterium
TCGCTGCTCGACTACAGCGAAGAGAACCTCGACGCGCTGCTGCAGCTCAACCTGAAGATCGCGTTCCTGACCTCGCAAGCCTTCGCGCGCCAGCTGGCCGCGCAGAAGCAGCCGGGAAGCATCGTGCAGATCGCGACCATCGCGGCGCTCCAGGGCATGCCCTTCGGCGCGGGTTATGCGACCGCCAAGGCGGGCCTGCTCGCCCTCGCGCGGACGATGGCCCTCGAATGGGGCCCCCTCGGCATCCGCGTGAACGCGGTCGCGCCCGGAACGATCCAGGTCCCGAAGAATGCGGGCAGTGGCGAGCGGGCGGAGGATCGCGCGGTGATCCCGATGGGGCGCCGCGGCCGGCCCGACGACATCGCGGGCGCCGTGCTCTTCCTGCTCTCGGATCTCGCGGCCTGGATCACGGGGCAGCTGCTCGCCGTCGACGGCGGAGCGAGCATCCGGCCCGGCTATCTCGACGCGACGGGCCTGCCCGTCTTCGTCCGCAGTCCCGCGGTTCGGCGCCAGCTGCTGGGCGATCGGGACTGAATCGAACGCGCCGGCCCGGCAGGGGCCGATGCAAAAGGAGCGTGGGCGGGCATGAGCAATTCGGTTCTCGGGCTCGAAGGCAAGGTCGTCGTCGTCACGGGCGCGTCCCAGGGCGTCGGTCTCGGCTGTGCGCGGCAATTCGTGAACGTCGGCGCCGACGTCGTGATCACCGGCCGCCGCGCGGCGCCCCTCGAGCAGGCGGCGGCCGAGCTGCGCCGATCCGGGCGCGAGGTCGTGACGGTCGTCGGCGACGCGGAGGATCCGGCCGACGTCGCGGCCGTCATCGAGGCGGCGCGCGCGCGCTTCGGCCACGCCGACGTGCTCGTCAACAACGTCGGCGGACGGCGCGGCAAGCCCGAGGGCACGATTCTCGAATCCGGTCCCGACTACTGGCGCGGCACGATCGATCGCAATCTCGTCTCGGTGCTGACCTGCACGCAGGCCTTCGCCCGCTTCATGATCGAGACGAAGCGGCCGGGCGTCATCATCAACATCGCGTCCGTCGGCGCGTATCGCGCCTCGCCGCGGCTCGTTCCGTACGGCGCCTCGAAGGCGGGCCTCATCCAGGCGACGGGCACGCTCGCCCGCGAGCTCGCGCCGCACGGCATCCGCGTCTGCGGCGTCGCGCCCGGCATGGTCGATACGGACTCGCTGCGCGAATGGTTCGATGCGGACGGCCTCGCGGCTCGCGGCCGCAAGCTGCCGGCCGGCCGGATCGGCGTCCCCGACGACATCGGGCGTGCCGTCCTGATGCTGGCGTCGGATCTCGGCTCGTGGATCTACGGCACCACGCTGATCGCCGACGGCGGCGAGCTGCTCGGCGACGTGCATTAGGCGCGGACGGACGGGAGGCGGGCGAGGCGGATGGTGGCGCGGCTTCCCGGGGTCGAAGAACTCATCGCACAGGCGCGAGCGGAGACGGGCCTCGTCGATTTCGGGGGCGAGAGTCATCTGCCCGCGCTGTCGGTGCTCGTCGATGCGCTCGTGCGTGAGGCCGGTCTCAACGAGACCGGCGTCGCCCTCCAGCAGAGCCGCATCGTCGAGCTGCTCAAGAATCGCCTGCGCCTGCAGGTCTTCCTGAAGCGCTGGCCCGAGATCGAGGACGAGATCATCGCGCCGCCCATCCTGATCCTCGGCCTCCCTCGGACCGGGACGACGATGCTTCAGCGGCTGCTCTCGACCGATCGGCGCTTCATCGCGACGCGTTGGTACGAGGTGCGGTTTCCGGTTCCGGAGCTCGATTGGAACTTCGTCGACGCCGAGGACGCCCGCATCGGCGTCGCCCGGGCCGAGGTCGCGGCGCTCGTCGCGGCGAATCCCGAGCTGCTCTCGATCCATCCGCTCGATGCAGAGGCGCCGGACGAGGACTTGATGCTGCTCGAAGGCAGCTTCCTCAGCACGGTGCCGACCTCGCAGGCCCACATCCCCAGCTACGACGCCTACTATGCGCAGGACGACGCCCGCCATGCGACGCGCGAGCATCGGCGCCTGCTCCAGTTCCTGCAGTGGCAGCGCCGGCGCGCGGGGCATGCAGTCGACGGCAAGCGCTGGCTTCTCAAGGCACCGGCCCACATGTACATCCTGGACGCGATGCTGGAGACCTATCCCGGCGCGCGCTTCATCACCTCCCACCGCGATCCGCTCGCCTGCATCCCCTCGATCAGCAGCTTCTACTTCGAGACCTGGGGCATCTACTCCGACAGCGCGGATGCGGCGGCCTGCGGCCGCGATGCGGCGCGCTTCTGGGGCGCCGCGCTCGATCGACTCCTCGCCGCGGCCGGGCGTCATCCGGAGCAGTTCCTCGACATCGAGTACGCCGATCTCATGGAGCGGCAGGACGACGCGATCGAGCAGATCTATGCCTTTCTCGGCCTCCCGATCGAGAGCGAGACCCGGGCGGGCTTCGCGCGCTGGCGCGGCGAGAATCGGCGTGATCGCAGGAAGCCTCATCACTACCGGATCGAGGATTTCGGGCTGACGCGCGATGCCCTGGCCGAGGCCTTCGCCGACTACCGCCGGCAGCGCGGCTACGCGCTCAGTCGCGGAGAGAGAAGGGCGTGAAGTCGGTATCCCGGTCGTACCAATCTTCGTTCTCCTGGCGCTTCAGCCAGCCGACGATGAGATAGGTCATCGGCGTGAAGACGACCTCGACGGAGACCTTGAAGGCCCAGTTGAAGGCGATGACCTTCAGCATCGTCCCCGGCTGCCAGATGCCGAAGAACGCGATCGGATAGAAGAGGGCGCTGTCGACGAGCTGGCCGACGGCAGTCGATCCGATCGTGCGCGTCCAGAGATGACGCCCCTCGGTCCAGACCTTCATCTTCGCCATGACGTAGCTGTTGACGAAGTCGCCGCACCAGAAGGCGACGATCGACGCGACGACGATTCGCCAGGTGTTCCCGAAGACGATCTCGAGGGCGGGCTGGATGACGGCGTTGAAGGGCTCGTCCGGATCCGCGGGCATGTGGATCACGAACAGGCCCATGATGGTCGCGAAGATCATCGAGATGAAGCCGGCCCAGATGACCTTGCGCGTGCGCGCATAGCCATAGACCTCGGTGAGCACGTCGCCGAAGATGTACGAGATCGGGAAGAAGAGATTGCCCGCGCCGAAGGTCAGGCCGAAGAGGATGCAGGTCTTGCCGGGCCCGATCAGGTTCGAGCAGAGCAGCACGGTCACGAACGCCGCCATCGTGAGGTCGTAGTAGCGATAGCGGCGCGTACTGGAGCCGATCCCGGCGGCTGTGTTCGGATCGGCGTCCGCCGCCGGGGGGAGATGCGAGGGGGTGGGATTCATCGGGGTCCTGCCGGACTGCTCGCGGCCGTTTCGAGCGGAGCGCGTTCCGGCTGATACCAGATCGCGGATGTGACCGCCCGCTCCTGGATCCAGGCGGGCGAAGGTGCGGGGACGCCCAGCTGCTTCGCCGCGTAGGTCGTATGGCGGGGCGTCGGGATCTCGATCACGCGCGCGTAGTAGAGCGCATGCGCGTCTGGATCGAAATCGGGATCTCGCCAGAGCGCCGAGAGCTCGGGCGAGCCGATCGCGTTCGTGTACGAGGCGTTCGCGACGTCGACCGTATTGCCGACCGGCAGGACGCCGTAGTCGCCGGCCTTCTCGAGGCGTCCATCCGAGGCGGCGACGTCGTAGAGCTGCTCGTGGCTCGTCCCCTCGGCATCGACCCAGGCCTTGATGATCTGGATGCGGTCGAGATGGGCGCCGATCGGATCCTTGGCAGCGCGGATCAGGAAGACGGGCGCAGCACCACCGCCCGAAGCGCCCTGCAATACGCCCCCCATCGGAACGCCTTCGCGGTCGGCGCGCGCGATCCAGCCG
>CAUJGH010000372.1 GCA_963169575.1 Myxococcota bacterium
GCCCATCAGCGAGCCTGCGGCGAAGGCGACGAGCGGCAGGACGACCCGCTCGAGCTGCTCCGGACGGAGCCAGAGCGTCGCGCTGCCGACGAGCGCGATCGCACTCATCGCGACACCGCCGAGCACGATCCATGCGAAGACGCTCATCGAATGCCTCGCTCTCTGCCTCACTCGTAAGACAGCACGCGCCGGTCCGCAATCGGCTCGGCGATCCCTCGCCGAGATGCTATGGATCGCCTTCGATCGAAGATGACGATCGGACGATTCGGGAGAAGCCCGACATGGCGACACCGCAAACGATTCGAGCCGCGCTCGTCGAAGCGCTCGAAGACGAATACAAGGCGATCGCGACCTATCGCGCCGTGATCGATCGATTCGGAGCCGTCCGGCCCTTCCCGAATCTGCTCGCTGCGGAGCAGCGTCATGCCGAGGCGCTCGAGCGCCTTTGCGAGCGCCACGGCGTCGAGCCGCCGCGACCGGCGGCCCGGGCTTCCGCGCCCGCGAGCCTGCTCGAGGCCTGCCGCGCCGGCGTCCTCGCCGAGATCGAGAATGCCGCGCTCTACGACCGCCTGATCGCGCAGACCTCCGGCCATCCGGACGTCCAGCGCGTCTTCCTGCGGCTCCAGGCGGCTTCGCGCGAGCGACATCTCGTCGCATTTCGTCGCTGTGTCGAGCGGGAGGCCTCCCGCGATGCGCCAGGATCGGCAGCCTCTGCGCGGGCTTCGCGGCATCGCGGCGATGGCGAAGCCTGTTCGGGGCGCGGGCCGGGACGCGGACGAGGACCGGGACAAGGCCGTGGCCGGGGGCGCTCGGGTCCGGCCGCTGACCGATGAGAACGCGCGAACGCGTCAGGGACAGACGATCTCGACTCGCCGATTGAGGGAGCGCCCCGCTTCGGTCGCTTCGTCCGCGATCGGCTCGCTCTCTCCCCTGCCCTCGGACGCGAGCCGATCCGCCGCGAGTCCGCGTTCGGCGAGCGCCGCGACGACGGCGCTTGCGCGGCGCTTCGAGAGGGCTTCGTTGTAGGCCGCCTCGCCCTCGCTCGAGGTATGACCGACGACGCGGATCCTCGACGTCCCATCACCGACGAGGCCCCGGGCGACCGCGTCGAGCAGATCGCGCGAATCGGGGAGGATCACCGCGGAGTCGTAGGCGAATCGGATGCCGTGCAGGATCGAGCCGCATCCGGGGGGCGCGACCGCGCGGCCCGAGCACTCCGTCCGGAGCTCGGGCGATGGGTCCGCAGAATGGAGCTTGAAGGGCGCGCCATTGGTCGAGCGGACGCCCGTGATGCCGCCCGCTTCGCCCACCGCGAGCACGAAAGCGCTCGCGACGCCGCTGCGCCGGTTCGTTCCGGTCGCGCGCAGCAGGTTGCCCTCGACCGTGCCGTCGAGATCGCCATCCCCGTCGTAACAGCCGGCAACGCGATCACCGTCCTGCTTCAGCTCGAGCGCGATGCCTCGCCCCTTCCACTTCCCCGAGAAGGCATCCGAGCGGGGAACGGGCGCCTGCCTTCCCTGCCCGACGATCTCGCTGAACTCGAAGAAGGTCTTCTCGCGCCGGACATCGAGCCCGCCCGAGAGCGAGACGCGGACCCATCGGACCGGTCGACGCTCCGCGACATCGAATTGCGTGGACCGACCCCGCTCGGGTTGCACCGTCAGCGTCGCCCGCCCGAGCAGACGAAACGGCCCATCGGGCCCGTCGTTCGATCCCGAGATCTCGATCTCGCGGATGAAGGTCTGCGAGGGACTCGGCGTCTCGAGCACGTTCGGGACGGAAAAGGCCTCGAAGGTCGTCTCGGCCGGGAGCGAGTAGACGAAGCTCACGCGCGTCGCCGCCCCGCCCGGCCGCGGCGTCAACCCGAATCCGCCGGCATCGCCGTCGATCGCCCGAAGCGCCTGCTCGAAGCCGACTCCGAGCGACGCCGCGTCGTCCTCGAGCGCGATTGGGAGAGCCCCCCGATCGAAACCCAGGTAGTCGGTCTCGGGAGCGTTCCCGGGCGTCGCTGCCTGGATCGGGGCGGCCGCGAGAAACGTGATGGCAGCCCGTGCGAGCTTCGAGCTCGGCGTCGCGGAGGACATGTTCGAATCGCTCCAGGCGGTCCGTGCGACCGGGTTCGAAGCGGGGTGCACGCCCCGGGCCGAGCGGAATCCGGTCCATCGTACTGCCCTGGCGATCGAGGTCGAGCCGAGGCGAATCGGGAGATCGGATCCGCCCAGGGGACGGTCCCGCAAGCCGCCGATCATTCGGAGCCGACGCATCTGGTCGGGAGATCGAATGCCGCGTTAGCGTCCGGGAAGGAATCGACCAGGGAGAGAGGGCATGCAGCCGGGCAGACATCGGATTCGGAGTCGACACGGACGGTTGCAGAAGCTCGCGATGATCGCGGCGGCCACGGCCGCGTTGGCTGCCGGTCCGGCCGCGGGCGAGCGCGTGCTCGCCGACGCACGCGAACGAACCGCGGGAGAAGAAAAAAAGGAGGCGCGCGCCGAGATGCGCGGGGAGCACGCCCAGGACCCGGCCCAGGCCGAAGCCGTCGAAGCCGCGAAGGCCCGTGTCGCAGAAATGCAGGCCCTCTCCGAAGCCCACGCTCGCGAGATGGCCGAGGACGCACGACGCTTCCAGGAGCAGATGCGCGCCGCGACGACGCCGGCCGAACGCACGGCCCTGCAGCAGGAATACCAGCGCGATCAGGCCCGGAAGAGCGAGGCCCTGCAGCAGCGACTGCGCGCACTTCGGCAGGACTGAGCCTCCGTTCGCGCAGCTGCGGAGCAGGCTGGCGCAGCGCCGTCAGGCTTTGCCTAACACAAATGGATGGTGATCGATGCGTCCTGCGGCCGCATCGACGCCCCGCGTCGACGAGTGCTCCGTAGGCAGCGACGTCGTCGAATGCCCACGCAGCAGGCGCATCCCCGTGCATGCTTCGGCTCGGTCGACATCCGCGACCCGCTCGAGCTCGCTTTCGCGCCCGCCGGCTCGATGGCACGGCAGATGCATTCGGCTCTCCGAGCGCGGCTTCGAAGGTCCATTCTCCCCGAGTGATGCGACGCGACGAAGCCGCAAAGCCCTCCACCAGCAATCGGGAGATAGACAGATGCACGAGAAGTCCAGGAAATCGAGGCGGCCCTGCGCGTGGCGCGGCAGGATCGGCCGGATCGGATTCGCAGTCGCGATCACGGGGGCCCTGCTGGCACCGACCGCGGGAGCCCAGGGCGCTCCGGGCGACAAACCGAAGAGCAAGATCAAAGAAGATTATCACCTGCTATCGACCCCGGAGACGACGAATCTCGGCGGATTCATCATCGACTCCCCCTCCGTCCTCGACATCGAATCGGGCGACATCGTGCGGGTCGACGTCATCAACCAGTCGGGCACGACGAACGCGACCTTCGATCCGGTCACGTACTTCGGCGCCTTCGGCGTCGCGCCGGGGGAGGTCCTCCAGGATTCGATCGACTTCTGGAACAGCCTGCCGACGAAGGTCCGCTATGGACCGCACATCCTGACCGGGCCGATCTACATCGAGGGCGCCGAGCCGGGCGACACGATCGAGCTGCAGATCCTCGACGTCTATCAGCGCGTCCCGTTCGGACTCAACAACACGAGCCCGACCGGCGGCGTCCTGAGCACGACTTATCCGGGCTACCGCGAGGGCGATGTCCCGCTCGACATCCCGCCCGTCCCGGACGGCGCCCCGGCCGGCGTCTTCCCGGACAACCGGCAGCATCTCTACCGGACCGGCAAGTACAAAGGCGTCGACGTCGCCCTCTTCTCCGAAGAAATCGCGGTTCCGCTGCGACCCTTCTTCGGCGTCATGGGCGTCGCGCCGCCGACGGGCCAGTTCATCGGCAATACCGTCGATTCCCCGCCGCCGTCGACCGGCGTCCAGAGCTCGACGCAGCCCTGGAACTTCGGCGGCAACATCGACAGCCA
>CAUJGH010000373.1 GCA_963169575.1 Myxococcota bacterium
CGCCGCGCGCGGCCCAGACGAGCGCGGGCGCGGCTCCTTCGCGTGCAGCGCGCTCGATCTCGGGATGGGCGGCATCGAGCCGTCCGCCCTGGAGCAGGGCGGTCGCCAGGACCAGCCGCGCTTCGCCCCAATCGGGCCGGATTCGCAGGGCTTCGATCAGGTGTCGCGACCCGCCCTCGCGATCTCCTGCGGCCCAGAGGCTGACACCGAGAAAGCGATGGGCATGGGCGTTGTCCCGGGTCACGTGCGTCGCATGCGAAAAGAGTGCGATCGAATCCCGCCACACCGCGACCTGCGAGCGCGCGAGCACGGCCAGAATGAGGACGACCAGTCCGCCCGTCGCGCAGGCCGCCCGCGATGCAGCGCTCGGCAACCCGGCCCGCGCGCGGCGCCGGTCGCCGCTGGCTTCCGCCCGGCGGCGGAGTCGCGCCTCGAGTGCGTCGGGCAGGGCGAAGACGAGGATCGCGACCAGTCCCGTCTGGGCGACGTAGACATAACGATCGGCATGCGCCTGACCGCCGACGCGAACGAGGCCGATCATCGGGACGAGCGTGAGGAGGAACCAGAACCAGCCCATCGCGAAGGCGGGATGCCGCCGAGCGGCGGCGAGCGCGAGGGCGGTCGTCCCGGCGATGGCGGCGCACGCACCGTAGGTCGACGGCGATCCGAGGACGGCCTCGGACGGGAAGGGATGGAAATAGGCGAGGTCGACGGGCCAGACGGTTTCGACGACGTAGATCGCATACGAGCGACCGGCATTCAGGACGCGCGATGAGAGCGGCGTCCAGGCGGAGGCGTTCGTGCCCGCCTGCGTCTGAACGGCGTGGGTGACGAGCGCGACGGCCGCGGCAGCGGCGAGGAGCGGCGTTTTTTCGAGCAGCGCGCGGCGCAGATCCGGGAAGGTGCGGAGGCGGGCGAGGGGCCAGTAGTCGAGCAGGAGAAGCGTGATCGGGAGGGCGACGGCGGTCGGCTTCGAGAGCAGGGCGAACAGCCCGAGCAGGAAGACGAGCGCATGGGCCGATGATCGCCCTGTCCGCACCGCCCGCGGATACGCCGCCAGCGTCGCCATCCAGAAGACGCCCGCGAGCACGTCCTTGCGCTGCGAGATCCAGGCGACCGATTCGACGTGGAGGGGATGGACGGCGAAGATCGCGGCGAGGGCGGCGCTCGCGACCCAGCGTTCCGTGAGCCGGCCGAAGGCGACGAAGAGGAGCAGGCTCGCGACGACGTGCAGCAGGGCATTCGTCAGCGCGTAGGCGGCTGGCTTCGGGCCGTGCAGCGCGTCGCTCGCGACGAGCGACAGCGAAGTCAGGGGCGACCAGTTGCTGTTCTCGGGCTCGCGGAAGGCGCGCACGAGATCGTCGAACGCGAAGCGTCCATCGAGGTTCGGATTCGCGTAGACGTAGTCGGCGTCGTCGAAGTCGACGAACCCATGATGTCGCACGCCCGCATAGACCCAGAGCGCGAGCAGCGCGATCGCGGCGGCGAGCAGGGCGCGAAGTCCGGTCTCGGTTCGGCTCTTCGTCGCACCCGGGTTCATGGGTGCAGGATGCATGGACGCAAGATAGGGGATGGTCCCGAGGATACGGCCCCGGTAGCGACTGATGCATCCGTATCCGTATCCGTATCCGAATCCGCAGGGACGGCGGCTGGGCTCCGTCGCTCGGCACGGCCGGATCCGATAGGGTTGCGCCGTCGTGTGCGGCACGCGCGCCGTGGCCGAGTCGTGGCCGCGCGGAACGTTCGCTGCGCACCCGTCCGAGGGATCCGCGTCGCCATGTTGAAGCTGCATCACGTGCCCGGCGCCCGCTCGTGTCGCGTGATCTGGCTGCTCGAAGAGCTCGGCGGCATCGACTACGTGCTCGAGACGCATCGGCTCGGCGACCCGCAGCTGCGCGCGCCCGAATACCGTCGGCTCAATCCCGCCGGCAAGGTCCCGACCCTCGAGGACGGGGACGTCGCGTTCTTCGAGTCCGGCGCGATCGTGCAGTATCTGCTCGAGCGCCACGGTCGCGGACGCCTCGAGCCGGCCATCGATTCGCCGGCGCGCGGGCCCTTTCTACAGTGGATGCATTGGTCCGAGGCGTCGCTGATGCCGCCGCTCGGCCAGATCAACGCCCACAAATTCGTGCTCCGGGAAGCGGACCGGATTCCGCGGGCGCTCGAGCTCGCGCGGCGGCAATTCGCGAAGGTGCTCGCGCAGCTCGGCGACGCGCTCGCCGGCCGCGACTATCTGGTCGAGGATCGCTTCACCGCGGCGGACCTGATGGCGGGCTACGGCATTGTCCTCGCGCGGCTGGTCGGCGAGCTGCCGCCCGGCCCCCCGGCGCTGCACGCCTGGTTCGAACGGCTCGCCGCCCGGCCCGCTTTCGAGCGCGCGTTTCGAGGTGGATTCGGCATCGCCTGAGGCTGCTGGGCGCGTCGGGGCCCGGTCCTCTTGACGGTAGAACGTGTTTCACGCAGGCTCCTCGGCCCGAAAGCGGATGCGCAGCGCGCCCGCCCGCCAGGAGTGCCATCGATGTCCTCGATTTCCGCCGTTTCCTCGTCCGACTGGCTCGAGAAGGCCCGCGCCCTTCGCCCCTTGATCGAGGCGGAGGCCGATGCGAGCGACCGCGAGCTGACGCTCACCAAGCCCGTGATCGAAGCGTTCACCGAGTCCGGCCTCTTCCACCTGATGGTCCCGAAGGCGCTCGGCGGGGCCGAGGCGGATTGCCGGACCGTGATGGACGTCTTCGAGGAGCTCGCCCATCAGGACGGATCGATCGGCTGGTCGCAGATGGCGAACGCGAGCGCGACGTCCTACTGCGCGTTCATCGATCCGGAGGCGGCGCGGGAGATGGTCGGCGGCAAGCCGGGCGCGGTCTTCGCGGGCCAGTTCGCGCCGCGAGGTTCGATCAAGCGCGAGGGAGGCGGCTTCCGGCTCTCCGGCGAGTACGGATTCGGGAGCGGCAGCGGCCATGCGAGCTTCCTCGGCGGCGGCGGCTTCGTGATGGGCGACGCGGGCGCGCCGGAGATGCTGCCGAGCGGCCTGCCGGCCTACCTCTGTTATTTCGTGCCGAAGTCGAAGGTCGAGATGAAGGGCGGCTGGGACGTGATGGGGCTGCGCGGGACGGGCAGCTTCGACTATCGCGTGCCCGAGCAGGTCGTCGACGCGCGCCACGCCTTCTACCTGTTCGAGCCGAAGGTCCGTACGGGCGGTCCGATCTACGGCCTCGGTGCGGCCGCGCTCGCCGGCCTCGGCCATGCCGGCTGGGGGCTCGGCGTCGCGCGCCGCGCGCTGCACGAGATCGTGCTCATCGCCCGGGGCGGCCGTGCGCGGCTCGGGTCGTCCTCGCTGATCGATCAGCAGGTCTTCCGCCGGGATCTCGGCGAGCGGATGTTCGCGCTGAATTCGGTACGCACGCTGGTCCACGAGGTCTATGGCCGGATGGAGCACCGGCTCCACGCGGGCGAGACGCTCGGAAAGATCGACAACGACGAGATGATGGGCGCGACCGCCTATCTCACGCAGGTCTGCGAGGAGATCGTGACCTGGGCCTACCGGAACGCGGGCAGCCAGGGCTTGCGCAACCCGAGCCTGATCCAGCGCTGCTTCCGCGACATGCTGACCGGGGGGCTCCACGTCTTCGTCGACCGGCGCAGCTACGAGGAGTACGCGAAGGGCAAGCTCGGCGTCGCCTAGCGCGGGTCGAGCGGCGGTCCGGGCCCTCGGCGGCGCTGCGGGACATCCCAGAAGGAACGGGAGCAGACATGGATTTCGGTTTGAGCGAAGAGCAGGAGATGCTGCAGGAGACGCAGCGC
>CAUJGH010000374.1 GCA_963169575.1 Myxococcota bacterium
CGTTCAGCGGCAGCCAATTCGCGCTGCTGACCTCGTTGATGGCCCTGGGCCGGACGCTCTTCGCAGGCAGCTCGGGCTGGCTCGCGACCGAGGCGGGCTGGCCGCTCTTCTGGGTCTGCACCGCCGCGCTCGCGCTGCCCGGCCTGCTGCTGCTCCTGGCCCTGCCCGAACCGGGGCGGACCTCGGACCGCCCCGCCTAATCGACTCGGGAGGAGAGCGTGAAGGCATCCCGCGGCACGAGCGGCGGCAGCGCCGCCGCGCCGACGAGACCGGGCGCCGCTTCGCAGACATGGGGGATCGCGTTCACGACCCGCATCGCCGTCGCGATCATGCCCTGCTTCGAGTAGTCCTCGGCGCTCCCGAGCGTGAGCTCGCAGGCGAGATCCGGCTCGCCTTCGAACGCGATGCGATAGGTCCCGTCCCGCGAAGCCGTCGCCCATTCGGGCGCGAGATCGTCCGCCATGCGATTGACGTGCTCGATCACGATCGCGTCGCGTCCGTCGACGACGCCGATCGTCTCGAAGCGCACGGCCCCGACCGTGCCCGCCTCGACGACGCCCGCCGCCGCCTCGATGCGGCGCGGCGTGATCCGCTTCTCGTAGGTCTCGCGGATCCGCTCGAGCGGCGCGCCGAGATGATCCGCGACCATCCGCACCGAAGGCGCCCAGGCGCTCGACTGCACCCCGGGCCGCTCCATCAGGCAGACCGCCTCCGGCGGCTTGCCGAAGCCGAAGACCTCGAAGATCGTGAAGGGGACGGGGTAGTCGGTGTACGAGAAGATCTCCTGGGTGCGGACGCTGCGGATGCGATGGGAGAGGGTCGCGAGGCGCAGGACGAGCTCGTCGCCGGCGAAGCCCGGCTCGAGGCCGGAGGCGTAGAGCGACGCCCCGCCCCGGCGCGCCGCGGCTTCGAGACGCTGGACCTGGCGCGCATCGAAGCCGGCGGGATGGACGAGGCCCGGGACGCTGGTCGTGACGACGTTGATGCCGGCGGCGAGCATGCGCTCGAAATCGTCGAGGCATTCGCGCGGACGCGCTTCGCCGCTCGCCGTGTAGCAGACGCAGTCGGGGCGCAGGGCGAGCAGCGCCTCGGCGTCGCCGGATGCCGATAGGCCGAGCTTCGCGCCGCCCGCGAGCTCGCCGGCATCGCGGCCCTGTTTGTCGGCGCCATGGACCCAGACGCCGACGAGCTCGAGATCCGGCCGCTCGGCGATCGCCCGCAGCGCGATCGCGCCGACGCCGCCCGTCGACCACTGCACCACCCTGAGGCGCTCCATCCGATTTCCCTTCTCGTGTTCTTCCGGGCTGATCGATGCCCTTTCGCGCGACCCGATGCGCCGCGCGGCGCCGGGTGCGATCCTGCCGGCGCGGGGTCGAAGATCCCGAATCCAGCGAGAGGTGCCATCGCCCATGAGCCCGAACCCGAGATCCGCGACGCGATGCAATCCGAGCCAGACGACCTTCGATGCGAAGGCGCGCCTGCTCGCGGGTCCGCTCGCCGGCCTGCTCGCCGGATCGGTCGCGCTCACGCTGCTCGCATGCGGCGAGGCGAAGCTCGCGCCGCTGCGCGCGGTGACCTACCCGCCCGATTTCCATTATCTGACGCGCGACGAGATCCAGGGCACGATGGCCGAGTTCGCACGCTCGGTCGATGCCCTCGACGCGATTCTCGCGCAGGAAGGGGGCGCGGGCGCGGCGGATCGCGATGCGATCGTCGGGATCCTCGAGCAGCTCCGGCTCCAGGGGCGGCATCTCGCATCGGGGGCCGAATCGAATCATCCGGGCCTGCATCAGGACGCCCCGCGCTTCACGCGCGACGTCGACCGCGCGCTCGTCTCTGCCCGTCGGGACCCGCCCGACTACAGCGGGGCCGCGCGCATCGCCGGCGCCTGCACCGCCTGCCACGCCCCGCGTCATCCCGGCGCCGGCTGAAAGCGCACAAAATTCCGTCTCGCCCGGGCGGCCGAAGGGCTACGCTCCGCCGCCCATGGGTTGGGAAGCCTGGTACACGCTCGCGGTCGTCATCGCGATGTTCGCCTTCATGGCGAAGGGGACCGCATCGCCGGCGACGGCGATCCTCTCGGCCGTCGTCGCACTGCTCGCCGCGGGCGTGATCGAGCCGGCCCAGGCCTTCAGCGGGTTCTCGAACTCGGCGCCGATCACGGTCGCCGCCCTCTACGTCGTCGCACGCGCGGTCGAGGATACCGGCGCCCTGCGACCGCTCGTGCGCGGCGCGCTCGGCGGCGGCTCGAACGATGCGGTGCGCATCCTGCGACTCGCCGTTCCCTCCGCCGCCGCTTCGGCCTTCCTCAACAACACGCCGATCGTCGCGATGCTGATCCGTCCCGTCTCCGAATGGGCGGCGCGCAACGACCTGCCCGCCTCGCGTTATTTGATGCCGCTCTCGTTCGCGGTGATCCTCGGCGGCGTCGTGACGACGATCGGGACGTCGACGAATCTCGTCGTCTCGGGCCTGCTCGAGGCGTCGGGGCATGCGCCGCTCGGGCTCTTCGAGATGAGTCATGTCGGCCTGCCGGTCGCGGTCGTCGGCATCGTCGTCATCGCGTTCTCGGCCAGCCGCGTGCTGCCCGACCGCCAGCCGCCGCGCGGCGGACTCGACGATCCCGGCCGCGATTTCGTCGTGCGCATGGTCGTCGAGACCGATGGCCCGCTCGACGGCAAGACGGTCGAAGAGGCCGGCCTGCGCCATCTCGAGGGCGTCTTCCTCGTCGAGATCGAGCGCGACGGCGAACCGATCGCGCCCGTCGCCCCGACGACGACGCTGCGCGACGGCGACCATCTGCTCTTCGTCGGTCAGGCGCGCCTGATCCTCGACCTGCAGAACATCGAGGGGCTCGACTCGGCCGAGCGCGTCCACATGGCGAGCGTCGAAGAGCGTGCGCGCCACGTGATCGAGGTCGTGATCGGCCGCGAGTCGCCGCTGCTCGGCCAGACGCCGAAGGAGGCGAATTTCCGCGAGCGCTACCAGTCGGCGATCATCGCGATCCATCGCGAGGGCCAGCCGCTCGTCGCGAAGCTCGGCCAGGTGAAGCTGCGCACGGGCGACACGCTGCTCCTGCTCGCAGATCCGGGCTTCCGCCAGCGCTGGCGCGGACGCCCCGACTTCCTCGTGATCAACGCCCTCGACGGCGAAGAAGAGGCGCCGATCCGCACGGGCCCCGCGATGTGGGTCGGCCTCGTGACCTTCACGATCGTCGCCTTCGCCGGCAGCGGCACGCTCCCGATCCTGCAGGCTTCGCTGATCGGCGCGGTCGTGCTCGTCGCGACGCGCGTGCTCTCGGCCCAGTCCGCGCGGGACGCCATCGAGATCGACGTATTGATCGTGATCGCCGCGTCCTTCGGCATCGGCGCGGCAATCGAGGCGTCGGGGCTCGCGGCTGCCCTCGGCTCGGGAATCGTCGAGGGATTCGCCCGCTTCGGCGATCGCACGGTCCTGCTCGGGATCGTCGTCGCGACCGTCGTCCTGACGGAGTTCATCAGCAACAACGCATCGGCCGCCTTGATGTTTCCCATCGCGATGGCGACGGCCGGGCAGCTCGGCGCCGATCCGCGCGCGTTCGCGATCGCCATCGCAGTCGCCGCCTCGAGCTCGTTCCTGACGCCGATCGGCTATCAGACCAACACGATGGTCTATGGCCCGGGCGGCTACCGCTTCGGCGACTACATCCGGCTCGGCGCGCCGCTCACGGCAGCGGCGATCGCCGCCTGCGTACTCTCGGTCTGATCGCCCGCTTCAGCGCGAACAGCCCATGCAATGATCCGCCGTCGGCTCCGCACGCAGCCGCTCGAGCGCGATCGGTGCCCCGCACGCGACGCACCAACCATAGTTGCCCGCCTCGATTCGAGAGAGCGCCGCACGAATCGCCGAGAGGGCTGCGCGCCCTCGCTCGTCGAGGGCGTCGAGCGTCGGATCGTTCTGGCGCTGGACGGCCTGCTCGGAGAAGTCGGGATCGAGCGGCGCGCGCGCCCGTCGCCGATCGGAGCGGATCGCTTCGAGGCGATGGTTCCACTCCCCCTGGCTCTCGAGCAGGCGGATCCGATTCTCCTCGCGGACGGCGATCAGGGGATCGGACGGATCGAGATCGGGCATCGGGCGGTCCTCCTTCGTGCATTCCCTCGCAGAGCATGAGCAAGTCGCGTGCCGCATCGGCGGCCGGTGGAGCCCCAGGACAGGGCGCGGGGACGGGACGTTCCGCGACGGATCGAGGCGCCGCGCCCCAGATCGAAGACGTTCGGCTTCCGATCGCCGCCTCAAGGCGCCGGCCCGCACTCCCGCTGTATGTTGGGTCGACGGCTGTCGGACGGGGGGCGGCATGCGGATCGGTGTACCGACCGAGATCAAGAGCCATGAATACCGGGTGGGGATGACGCCGAGCGGCGTCCGCGAGCTGACCCGCGCGGGTCATGAGATCCTCGTCCAGGCGGGCGCAGGAGCCGGTGTCGGGTTCGAGGACGCCGAATACGCGGCGGCCGGAGCCCGCATC
>CAUJGH010000375.1 GCA_963169575.1 Myxococcota bacterium
GCGCGGACGTGGTCCCGGCTCGCGAGCTCGGGAACGACGCCGCCGTAGGGCGCGTGGACCTCGAACTGGCCATGCACGGCGCTCGACAGGATCTCGAAGCCGCCGCGCACGACGGCGGCGGCCATCTCGTCGCAGGAGCTCTCGATCCCGAGCACGATGGGCGATTCGGTCAGGGACACTGGCGACCCTTCGGCCCCGCGCGCGGCCAGCGGATCAGGCGTTGCGGCGCTCGAGGGCTTCCTGCTCGGCCTTGCAGTCGATGCAGAGCTCGGCGACCGGCCGCGCCTCGATCCGCTTCAGCGAGATCTCCTCGCCGCAGGCCTCGCATTCGCCATAGACGCCCTCTTCGATCTTGCGCAGCGCCTGCTGGATCTTGTTGATGAGACCGCGCTCGCGCTCGCGCAGCCGACCCAGGAAGGCCAGGTTCATCTCCGACGAGGCCGCGTCGATCTCGTCCGGAAAATCGTCGGGATCGAGATGGATCTCGCCCGTGATCGTCTTCTGGGCATTGCCGAGCAGCTCGTCGCGCTGGGCTTCGAGGATCTTCTTGAACTTCAACATGTCACGCTTCTTCAACGTCTTGCTCCGCATTGCGGGCGAGCCGGGCCGCCCGTCGCTTGAATCTTTCCGCCGCTAGGACTCGGCGCCGCCGGAGCCGAGCGTGTCGAGCTGGCGCTTCGCCTCGGCCGCGCGCGGCGAATCCGGATACTCCTTCTGCACCCGCTTGAAGACCGTGCGCGCCGCCTCGTGGAACTTCGGGCCGAGCTTGAGCAGGCTCTCGCCCTGGCGGAAGAGGGCGTCGGGCGCCTTCGGGCTGTCGGGATAGACGTTCACGACGGCGTTGAATCGCACGACCGCGCGTTTGTATTCCTTGTCGCTGTAGGTGCAGTCCGCGAGCCAATAGGCCGCGTCGTCCGCATAGCTCGACGAGGGATAGACCTGCAGGAAGCCCGTGAACTGATCGATGCAGGCCTTGAAGTCGTCGGTCCGCCAGGTGTCGAGCGCGCGCTGATAGGTCGAGAGCTCCTGATCGGGCGAGCCGCCGGCCGCGCCCGCACCGGGAACGCCAGAGCTGGTCGCCGCACCGGGATCCGCGCCCGCGCTCCCCGCGCTCGAAGCCGAGCCGGCGCCGGAAGCCATGCCCGAGGTGTAGTCCGCCGCCGCTGCGCCGCCCGCCCCGAGCGAGCTCTGAGCCACGGCCGTGCGCGTCTTGCGGACCTCCGCGAGCGCATCGGCCGCTTCCTTGCGCGCGAGCTCGAGCTCGCCCTGCAGGTCGCGCACTTCCTGGCGCAGCACGTCGATGTCCGAGGAGATCTGCGCGATGCGCGGGAACGGATCCGCCCCGGCGCGGCCGCTGCGCTTCAGCGAGGCGACGTCTTCCTCGAGCCGCAGGAAATCACCCTGGGTCACACACCCGACCGCCGGCGCGATCAACGCGAGCCCCGCGATCGCGGCCGCAAGGCGAGCCGAGCGGCCCGCGATCGGCGCCGCTTCGGAGCGCCCGGCGCGGCCTGCTTGCCTCGCCCGCGCGAGCGTGCACGGGCGCACACGGGCGTCGATCTCCCAGCATTCCTCGGACGTTTCCTCGGGCCTTCCTTCGGACATCGGCATGACCTCCGGTGCGAGCCGGAGCTCGACCTGGCCTTTGGGGGCCGCGCAGTCTAGCAGGGACTAGCGGGGGTGCGGCCCCCAGGCGGGTTGAATGTTGCTGCCTGCGGATTCCGTGACACGCAGGACGTTCTCCCCGTTCCAATCGGCGACGTAGATGTCGTAGCGCCCCCGGCGGCTCGAGCTGAAGGCGAGCTTGCGCCCGTCCGGGGACCAGGTCGGGCCCTCGTCGCTCTTCGGGTGCTGGATCACGGGGAAGTTGATCTGCCCCGACGGGTCGATCAGCCAGATGTCGAACTGGCCACGGACCCGGGTCTCATAGGCGATCCAGCGGCCGTCGGGGGACCAGGTCGGCGCCGCGTTGTAGGAGCCCGTGAACGTGAGTCGCTGCAGGTTCGAGCCGTCCCGGTTCATGATGTAGAGCTGGGGGCTGCCGCTGCGATCGGAGACGAAGGCGATCTGGCGGCCGTCGGGGGACCAGGCGGGCGTGATGTCGATGGCCGGATGGCTGGTCAGCCGGCGGGGCTGGCTGCCCTGGCGCTTCACGAGGAAGAGCTCCGCCGCGCCCTCGACGCTCGAGACGACGGCGAGCTCCTCGCCGGTCGGATCGAAGCGGCCGCGATAGACCGGGCGCCCGGTGAACAGGCTCTGCAGGATCGGGCCGGGCTTCACGAGCGGGCTGCGCGAGGTCAGGAACAGGCCGGGCTGCCCCTTCGAGTAGGCGATGTAGAGGATCGCGCTGCCATCGGGCACCCATTCCGGGAACATCTTGAGCGAGTTGACCCGCGTCGCGGCGCGCTGATTGCGGCCGTCGGCGGTCATGACGTAGAGCTCGCGCGTACCGGTGCGGTCGGAGATGTAGGCGATCTCGGTCGAGGAGACGCCGCGCGTGCCGGTCAGCACCTCGACGATCTGGTCGGCGATCAGGCGACCGAGCTTCGGGAGATCGTCGCGATCCCCGACGACGAAGCCGGTCTTCTGCTCCTTGCATCGCGCGACGTCCCAGATGCGCAGATCCGCGCGCAGCCGCGTCTCGGCCCGCTTGAGCTCGCCCTGCACGACGGCGTCGGCGCCGCTCTGCTTCCACGTCTCGCAGTCGAGCGTCGTCTGCGCGAGCGGCGGGCTCTGCTCCGGCGCGAGATAGGCGGCGCGGCCGAGCGGCAGGACGACGCTCGAGAACTCGAGACCGCGGTCGACCTCGTCGCGTAGCGCCGCGACGCGTTCGGCCCCGACCGGCGGTCCGACCTCGGCGAAGCGCAGCACCGCGGCGCGGAAGGCCTTCACGTTGCCCGGCGTGATCTCGAGGGTCGGCAGCGGGCCGCGCTCCTCCTCGAGGCCTTGCGCGCGGGCCGCAGTCGGCGGGCCGATGACGGCGGCGAGGGCGAGCGCCGTGAGTCCCGACAGGATCCAGTTCGTATTCCGATTGCGCATGGTGCTCAGTAGTCCTCCGCGGAAAACAACAAAAAGAGTTGCCCGGGGCGTGGAGGCGTCGGCAAGGGCGCCGCCTTCACGACCGCGAGCAGCGCGAAATCATCGAAATACGGGTCCCCCGAAGATCGCTGAACCTCGGGCTCGCCGATGAGCGCGCCAGCGGGCGTGATCTCGAGGCGGATCGCAGTCACGAGGCCCCGGCCGCGGAAGTTCGAGGGCATCACGAAGTTGCCGCCGACCTTCCGCCTCACAGCGAGCCCCCAGGCCGCATCCTCGGCGTTGAGGCTCACGCCCGCCCGCGACTCCGGCGCGTTGCCCGAGGTCGGGGTCGTGCGAGTGCCCGGCCGGGGCGGCGCCGGAGCGAGCAGGTCGTCGGTGGTGTCCTCGCCGAGCTCCTCGTCGAGGGAGTTCATCGCATCCTCGTAGCTGAGCGATTCGTCGGCTTCTTTGGCCGGCTTCTTTGCCGGCGGCTTCTCGGGCTGCTTCTTCTCGGGCGCGGGCTCGGTCTGCGCCTTCGCGACCTCCTGCGGCTTCTTCTCCGGCGCCTGCTTGACCTTCTTCTCGGGCCTCCGCTCGTTCTCGGGCAGGACCTGAACCGGCGCCTTCGGCTTCGGCGGCGCGGGAGCGGGCGGCTCGGGGGCGGCCTGTTCGGCCGGCGGCTTCGGGGCAGGCGGCGGCGGCGAGGCTTTCTGACGGACGGGCGCGCGCGGCGCGACCGGCGCGGCGATCTGGGGACCGGCGATCAGCTCGACCGAGATCGCCTGGGGAATCGGCTCGAAGAACGCCGGCGGCGAGATCACGAGCGCGACGAAGAGCGTGACGTGGACACCGATCGAGATCGCCATCGCGCGCCGGACCCGGCGCCGCTCCGAATCGTCCTGCGCGTCGTGCCAGCCGAGCGACTGCGCGCTCAACGCCGCGCTTCCTCGGTCACGATGCCGAGCCGCGTCGCGCCGGCCCGCCGTGCCGCCGCCATCGCCTGGACGACGACGCCGTAGGGCGCCTCTTCGTCGGCGCGCAGGAAGAGCTCCTTCTCGCCGCGCTCCTCGAAGATCGCGCCGAGCTTCGCCTCGAGATCCGCCGACGGGATCACCACCTTCGCGATCGAATACTCGCCCTGTTTCGTCACCGTCAAGACGAGCGGCTCGTTCGTCATCTGGATCGGCTGGGTCGTCGTCTCGGGCAGGTTGACGTCCATGCCCTGGAGCATCAGCGGCGCCGTCACCATGAAGATGATGAGCAGCACGAGCACGACGTCGACGAAGGGCGTGACGTTGATCTCGCCATTGCCGCGCCGCGATCGACCTCTCGAGAGCTGGACCGCCATCGTCGTCGGCTCCGTTATTCGGCGCGCGCCGCGCGCTCGCCTTCCGCCCGCTTGTCGGAGGCGAGGCTGTAGGCGGGCTGGACCTGGAGCATCCGGTCCAGGTCTTCCTGGAACTGGCTGCAGAACCGCTCGAGCATGCCCAGGACCCCGTCGATCCGGGTGCCGAAGGCGTTGTAGGCGATGGTCGCGGGAATCGCGGTGAGCAGGCCGATCGCCGTCGCGACCAGCGCCTCGGCGATGCCGGGGCCGACGACGGCAAGGGAGGCCTGGCCGGCCTGGCCGATGCTCTGGAAGGCGGCGACGATGCCGACGACGGTGCCGAAGAGGCCGATGAAGGGCGTCGA
>CAUJGH010000376.1 GCA_963169575.1 Myxococcota bacterium
CGGTCGGCGACGCCTGAGCGGTGGCCCGCGCCCGTCGCCCGCCCTGAGTGCGGGGCGGCGCGAAGCTTTCGGCGATCCGCCCGATTCTGCCGGCCCCTGAGCGTTGCGGAAGGGTCGCCCCGCACTAAACTCCGCGCGCCCGAGCATCCCGTTCCCCGGTAGCTCAGCTGGTAGAGCAGGCGGCTGTTAACCGCCTTGTCGCAGGTTCGAGTCCTGCCCGGGGAGCCACTTTTCAAATCTGGGCGCGAAGAACCCGTCCGGGACATCTTCGCTCTTCGCCGCTGCGATCGTTTCCGCAAGCAAATCAAAGGGTTGCCGGAAGGTGGGCGTCAGCCGGCCGTCGTTCCACTGGCAGCTCGATAGTACGAAGTCGAGCAGCCGTCGCTTTTCGCGCGCCTCCTGCTTCGCGAACAGCCGTTGTGCGTCCTTCGCAAGCTCCAACAGCGCCACGCCCTCGTCCAGATAGGTTCTATCGGCGTTCTGGTGCCGCTCGATCTCCCGCTGGCATCGGCGCTGCTCATCCCGCCACTGGTTCGACATTCGCTCGAAGAATGCGGCGCCGACGACGCCATCGAGCTTGTCGACGTACATGGCATGGATGCGGTCTTCGAGGCGCCTGGACTCAGCCTCGAGCCTCTTGATCGCCTCCTGGTGATCCACGCGCTCCTGCTCGTGGCTCGACTTCAGGGCTTCCCGAACCCAGTCGAGCACCTCGTCGTCGAACTTCAGCAGCCCCAGGAGTTCCGTGAACTGCTCTTCGAGCAACTCCTCCCGCACATACTTTCGGTGGCAGGTAGACGGGTTGCCTCGGCTCCGGTCGGCGTAGCCGGTGCAGTGGTAGTAGACGTACCGCTCCTTCTTGATCTCGCCGACGATGGAGCAGCCGCAGGTGATCTGATCTGAGGTTCTGATCCAGTTGAAACGTTAGTTTCTGGCCGGTTTAGATCCTCTGGGGACCCAGTCCCCAGATCCCAAGAACTGCTCGGGAGTCTTCTGCCCGAGCGTGCCGTGGAGCGTAGGAAGAGAAAGCGGGCCTTTCTCGACCACCGGTAACGTCGTTTAGGTCAACCTGCCCCGTCGGCGGGATCGCTTCGGTCCTTGAGCGAGAGCGGCGTTAGGTTCGCATGACGGTCGCAACTGCTCTCGTTCTCCTGACACGCCATGGGGTCGACGATGGCGAAGGCGAACGCCGGACCGGGGGCCCCGGTCCGGATATGCAGCGCTGTTGCTGCCAGGGACAGCTCGTCGAATCCCGAGTCTTCTCGAAGACGGCTGCGGGTTCGGCAGATCCTACGGCGTGGTCGTTACGGCAACTTGACGGTCCTGTCGAACGTCGCTCTGGGCCCGGTTGCTGCGGGTCACGGGCGGAGCCTAAGCCGCCTCCAGCGTCCGGCTGGGCTGTCCATCGATGCCGATCGGCACATCCCCGTTGAGCTGTACCGAGTGCATCATCCGCGGGAAATCGCCGTAATTGTCGGTCGCGTAGTGCTGCGTCGTGCGATTTTCCCAGATCGCCACGTCGCCCGGCCGCCAGTTCCATACGATGCAATTTTCAGGTCGCGTGACATGACGCTGCAGCATCTCGTGGATGCTGCGCGAATCCTCGCGCGACACCCCGACGACGTGCTTGAAATAGCCGCCGAGCAACAGTGCGCGCTCGGCCGTCTCCGGAATCACGCGGACCACCGGATGCTCGGCGTAGAAGGCGTTCGACTGGAACATCTGGCCGAAGCGGCGGTTCTCCTCCGATTCCGCATCCATCCGGTAGGACATGAACTCGCCCATGTTGGAATGGACCGCGCGCAGAGAATCCGCGAGCGCGCGCAGCGGCGCCGGCAGGTCATGATAGGCCGTGACGGTGTTGGCCCAGATCGTGGCGCCGCCGGTTTCTGGCACATTGACGGCGCGGATCACCGTGGCCCGCGGATAAGCAGGCTTGAAGGTGGCGTCGGAATGCCAGTGATTGGCTCGACCCCAGGATTTTCGACCGTCGATGAGGTTGATGTTGGTCGGATGATTGGCGGCCGGATGACGGACCACGTCGCCCAGCAGCCCGCCGAACTGCTCATGTTCGGCATCGTCCAGATGATCCTGGCCGCGGATGAACAGCACCTTGTGTTCGAGCAACGCTGCCTCGATCCTGTCGACCGTCGCCCTCTCCATCGCGCCCGTCAGGCGCAGGCCGTGAATCTCCGCCCCGATGCGCGGATGCACCGGGCGGACATCGAGTCTATCGGGATCGATCGAGCGGACTGCTTCGGACATGGTCTTGCTCCTATTGCGCGGCACTTTCGACCGGTGCGCGCCGGCGCGAATACGTGACGATGACAAGCACGAGGACGATTGCAAGCAGGAACGCGCCCATCGCGGCGAAGAAGCCGCGAATGCCGAGTTCAACCCGCAAAGGCGCTGCCAGCAGCGGATTGAGGGCATTGCCCAGCGACAGGAACGACGCGCCGACCGCCAGAGTGGTGGCGCGCACGTCGGCCGGCGAGCGCGCCACGATCAACGCATAGCCGTGCGGGATCAGCACGCCCGCACAGAATTCCGCGAGCAGCGTGCCGACCACGACGTTCGCCAGGCTGGACGCGGAAAACAGGGCGAACTGGCCAAGCGCGAGGCCGGCGAGAACCAGTGGCGGGATCACGCCGTGCGGCACGATCGTCTGAATGCGGCCATAGGAGGCCGCGCCGATCGCCATTGCCGCCGCCCCGACGGAGGCGACCACCGACACCTGGCGCAGATCGCCCAGCCCTTCCTGTGTCACCAGGAAAGGAAGCTGCAGGAACACGGAGACCTGCACGACGGCCAGCAGCATCAGCAGCAGATAGACCGGGAGTTGCGTCAGCAGTGCCGGCAGTGCGGCGGCGAGGGATGCCGCGTCGACGCGTTGCTGCACTGGCGCAGCCGCTCCGCGCGGCACGCCGTACCAGGCGAGCGCCAGCACCACCAGCGAAACCAGATAGAAGGCGAACGGCGCACGCCAGCCGGCCGACTGGCCGACGAAGCCGGTCAGCAGCAGAACGAAGACGCCGGCGCCGGCGCCGATGCCGGTCTGGTACCCGATCAGGCGCGGTCGCCGGTCGGGCGCGATGCGGCTGCCGATCAGCGCCAGGCAGGAGCTTGTGATGCCGACCGAGGCGATGCCGAGCAGCAGCCGGCTCGCGAGCAGCGCCACGGTGTCGTCGAGATAAAGCCCGGCCGAGCCGATCCCGGCGAAGGCGGCGAGGCTGCCGAGCAGAACGGGGCGCGGACCGAACCGGTCGGCCAGACGGCCGGCGGGCAGGCCGCCCAGGACGATGCCGAACTGCGCAACCGCGATGACGAGTTGGCTGAGCAGGATGCCGTCGCCGCCGAAATGCTGCGCCATCGCCGGAACGATCGGCGCCAGCGCCCCGTTCAGAAGACCGTAGAGAATGTTGGCCGAGAAAATGACCGCAATCAGTGCGCGCCGACGCGAAGCGTCCTCGTCGCTGTGTGCGCTCTTGCCGGTGTCCATTGCGTTGCCCTCCTCCGCGGGCAGCCGGCCGCGGAGGAAGCATACGCATCACGCGGCGCCGTGCGCCAGACGCTGCGGGGTCAGGCCGATGAGGACTTCGACCGGTTTTTCGACAGCAAGCGGGTGGCGGATAGGAAATTCAAGAGGCCCTTTTCTCGACCACCGGTAACGTCGTTTAGTTCGACCTGCCCCGTCGGCGAGCACTTCTCGAACGCGCCCGTCCAGCTCCGGAATCCGTTGAACATCGCGTCGAGCGAGTCCTCCGTCGCCTGCTCGCGAAGCCAGGGCGCGAGCATCGGGGCGACGCGCTCGCCCCGGTCGAGGGTCTCGACGAACTTCTCTGCGAGGGCGAGCGCCGCGCGTCGTATCTTCTCGGGGCCCTTGTTGCCCCCGATCACGTTCGCCGGCTCGACGACAGCCCCGAGACCGCCGTCGCAGGCGGTCGCGAGCGGGAGCAGGAAGAGAAGAGAGGAAAAAGAAGAAGGACGAGTCGACCGAGCCGAGCCCGGACTCCGCGGCGCTGGTCGATTGCACGCGATCGCATCATGATGGCCTCTTCGTGACGGCCGGAGGGCTCCAGCTTCCGTCGAGAATCGAGGGCGGCTGATCCTTCGGCCAGTACATCCGCAGCGTCAGGTTGAACGCGCCGGCCGGGGCCGGGAGCCAGTTCGACTCCTTGTCCTTCCCGGGCGAATCCTGCTGGATGTAGAGATCGAGGGACCCGTCGGAATTGCGCGCGAAGGGCATCCAGCTGCTCAGCGCGTAGCGATCGAGGGGATTGTCGACGAAGAACGAATTCGAGTCGTAGAGCGTCACCGACCAGAACGCATGGACCGGCGGCTCGTGCCCCGCGTCGAAGTGGATGACATAGCGGTTCGCTCCGTCGAGCGGCTGCCCCTCGCCATCGACGAAGGCCGAGGGGTAGACCGCGTCGGCGGGCAGGTTCGCCCCGAGCCCGATCAGCGCGACGACGGCGCGGGTTCCGTAATCGGTGCCGAAATGGCCGAGGGTCATCGCGGGCACGCGCCAGCCGTGGACCGGCTCGCCCGCCTGTTGCGATGCCGCCTTCAGCTTCTCGAGGGCGGCGGGGAGCGCCTGCTCGAGGCCCTTCGCGATCGCCGGATCGAGCCGGCTCGGATCGAATTTCTCGCCGGGCACGATGCCGATCCGGGACAGCTTCTCGAGGACGGGCGCGTCCTCGGCCGGCGGCGGATTCTCGGCCATCAGCCGGGCCAGCCGATCGAAGTAGGCGGCGCTCGTCATGCCGGCGACGACGTCGATGGGCGCGGCCTTCATGTCGACGCTCGGATCCGGCGTTCCGGGAGGCGGCGTGTAGGGCTTGCCGAAGGACGAGAGCGGCGTCAGGGCGTATTGCTTCTGGATCGCGTGGACCGCATCGTAGTCCGAGGGGCCGTCCGTCTGGGTTCGCCCGAGGATCCAGACCATCCGGGTCGGCGACTTCAGCTCCTGAACGCCCTCGGGCAGCGCTCCGCTCCAGCCCGGGCCGGTGATGGCGAAGTGGCCGGCGCCCGTCCCCGTCGTCCGCTTGCCCGGCGACGCGAAGATGTTCGTCCAGGCGTCGAGCATCGGCATCAGGTAGTAGCGCCCGTCGGTCTCCGGAACCGAGAGCACGATCGGCTCGGCCGTCAGATCGAGCCAGGCCACCGAATAGAGCGTATCGACGTTGGCGCGCACGACGTCCTTGAACGACGCGTCCGGGAAGGCCGGCAAGTTCGCGAGCTGGTTGACCGGCGCCGTCGTCGCCTCGACCGAGGCCACGTTCGTCATCTTCGTCCGCGTCGCGTCCATGATGACGAGGGGGAAGCCGTAGGCGACGGCCTCGATCCCGGCCTCGAGGGCCGCCTTCTCGGCGTCGGCCGCGATGGACGCCGAGTCGGCCGGATTGGCCGAATCGGCCGAATCCGCCGAGTCGCTCGCCGGCGGGTTGCAGGCGGCGAGGGGGAAGGCGAGGAGGAGAAGAAGGCAGACGGGCAGACGGAGGACGGGGCGACCCGGGACTCGCTTCATCGGGATCCTTTCGGCTGGGCATTCGTCGCCGGATTCGGGCGACGCCCCCGATCGTAGTCGAAGTGGCGCTCAGACTCCGGCGAAGGCGTCATGGAATCGGACCCAGCCCGTCGCGCCGTCGAGCGTAGGAAGAACAAGCGGGCTTTTCTCGACCACCGTTAACGTCGTTTAGGTCAACCTGCCCCGTCGGCGGGCTTCCCCCGACGATTGCGATGCCCAGCGACCGGCGGCGCCGGGATCGCGGAGCATGCGCCCTCACGAGTTCCCGAGCGCTTCGATGTAGGCGCGCAGTATCGCGCCGTCGGGCGCGTCCGGCACGAGCTTCAGATACCGCTCGAGTGCCTCGATCGCCTCCTCCCGGCGCCCGACCTTGCGATAGGTGAGCCCGACGGCCCGCAGCAGCTCGGGATCGTCGGGAATTCCTTTTCTCGCCCGTTCGAAGGCGAGGATGGCGGCGGGGGCGGCTTCGCCCTTCGGATCCTGCTGCTGGATCAATCGTGCCAACAGGAACTGGCCGCGTGGGCTGTCCGGCTGCCGCGCGAGATGACGGTCGAGCGTCTCCTGCGCCGAGTCGATCTCGAATCGATCGAGGGCGATGTCTGCGGACACGAGCAGGACGTCGACCATGGCGTCGTCGTAGCGCTCGGCCGCGACCTCTCCGCCGGATTTCCGTCCTTCGACGATCCGGCGGATGATCGTCATCCGCACGGGCGGCACCGGGTGGCTCAACCAGGCCGCGTCGACATCGGACAGGTCCCCCGCCTGCGCAATGATCTCGTAGGCGCGCTCGAACTCGGCCAGGTCGTAGCCCGCATCCTGAACAAGCCACGACGCGACTTCGTCGGCCTCGCGCTCGAGCCGCCGAGACTCGTGCATCCGGCGCACCGTCGAACCGGTCTCCAGATTCGCGAGCTGCTGGATCGAAGCGTGGCGTGCGAGATAATGCGTCAGCTCGTGGCCCAGCACGGACGCGATCTGCGCCTCGTTTCGGAGCGCCGCGAGCAGACCCGTCGAGACGAAGATGGCCCCATTGGCGGCCGCGCTCGCCATCAGCTCCGACGACTCGACCACGTGGACGCGGACCGATGCGCTCGCGGACCGGATGGCCTCGGGCAGGAGCCTCGAGACGATGCGCATCAGGTAGGCCTCGAGCCGGGGATCGCGGTGGAGCCCGCCTTGCTCGAGCATCCGGGACTCCGCTTCGTCGGCCTCCTCCCAGAGCCGTCGATCCTCCGCCGTGACCGTGGCCATCGTGGGAATCGCGAGGCGCGAATACTCCTCCCGATCCGGACGCCAGCGGCATCCCGATTGAACGGCGATCGCGACGAGCAGCCCCGGGATCCATGCCGCGCGCAAGACTCGAGATCGGGTCGGCATCCGGTCGCTATCTCTCCGATTCCATCGTCGTGCCCGGACGCGCATCGAGCGGTCCCACGGCGAGATCGACGGCCGTCTGATTCGATTCCGGGTCGATCAGGATCCGGTCGTCCGGCAGGGGATCCCATCGGATCTGATAGGGGACGTTTCGCAAGGTCGCGACGGGCTGGATGCCAGCTGCATGCCAGAAGATCAACCGACCCTTGCAGTCCCGAATGGCCACCTGCAGGCTCAATGCCGGGATGGAACCCCAGCCGCGGACGCCACCGATATAGGCATCTCGAAGCGCGATGGCGAGCTGGTCGGCGTCCTCCCGTCCGTCGGCCCAGACTTCGCGTCCGTCCCAGAATACGAGCCGATCGTCCCAGAACGCTTGGACGACCGCCAGATCGATCGAGACGAAGGCGTCGCAGTCGAGAATCGCCGTCAGCCTCTCCCGGACGTGCGACGAGAAGGCGAGCGCCACACCGGGGATCGCGCGGCCGGTATGCGCATCGAACGCTTCGCCGGGCTCTTCGCCGATTCCCGCCCGCGCCTTACGGATCTGCCTCAAGCCCACGACCTCGAATCCTGCTCGCTCGAGCCGTTCGACGATCCGCTCTTCGAAGGACGACAGTCGCGGGTCGCCGTCCTCCATCTCGATCTCGCTCGTGAGCGAGTCGATACAGAGGCGGTGGACCGACCGTCTGAAATCCACGGCGGGCACGCGGAATGGATCGACTGCGACCAGCTCCGGCACGGGCGGAGCGGTCGACGCGCACCCGAGGAGTCCACCGATCACACCGACACCGGCGAGCACCCGGGCGAATCGCGCTAAAGACTTCCGCAACGGCATGTCGGATCGCTCCCGCTCGCATGTGCTCGCGAGGTCGGAATCGGGATG
>CAUJGH010000377.1 GCA_963169575.1 Myxococcota bacterium
CAGGCGATCCGGTCGTCGGCGCGCGGAAGATAGGCGCAGTAGTTCCCGGTGCGCAGCGCGTTGGCGAGGTGGGCGGCCAGCGCGGGGTCGAGCTCGCGCAGCCGCGCCAGGCTCGCGCGAACCCGCTGCGTGACGCGCAGCCGCGCGCGCTCGAGCGGGACCTCGAGGTCGCCGGTGACGTCGGCGACCAGCGTGGTGGCGAGGATCTCCTCGCCCGGGCGCGACAGCAAGGCCGCGATGAACTGCAGGCCCCGGCCGTCGGGCAGCTCGTGGGAGGTCGACCCGATCCCGACCGTCCACGTCTTGCCACGTCGCTGGAGGCGGCCCGTCCGCCCGACGGCTCCCGGTGCGCTGCCGTTCTCGACGAGCTCGGGATGGGATGCGCGGATCTGGTTCACGACGCGCTGCGAGCCCACTTCGCGCGCCAGCGCGAGCGCGCGGCGCAGGTCGTCGACGACCGGCTCTGCGTCGGGGCGGGCGCCCTGTGCGATGCGCAGCTCCGCCCGCTCCCGGTAGAGGTGACTCCACTCCAGGCGCGCGTCCGAGCGCTCGATGGATCGGAATGCCACGTGGAAGTGACGCTCGGCGGCGTCGAGGCGGCCGAGCAGCAGCGCCAGGTTGGCGAGAACGCGGGGCACCGACCCCGTGTAGGACGCGAGATGGAAGACCACGATGCGCTCTGCGTGGGGCAGGAGGCGGTCGTAGAGGTCGCGCGCCGCGCCCCGGTCCTCCAGGAAGACGGCCGTCCAGGCCAGGGTGTAGAGCGTGCCGAGTCGGTCCGGTCCGTGCGGGACCCTGTCGAAGCCCCGGGTCTTGAGCAGGCCGAGGTCGGCCGCGGCCGACTGCTCGCGCCCCTGCCAGCGCTGGATCAGGGGGTTCGAGGCGTGGAAGAGGGTCTGCGAGCGGAGCGTGCTGCGCAGGCTCTCCCGATTCGAGATCCGCGCCGGATCGTCGCGCTCGAAGGCGATGCGCGTCATCGCGCCCTCGTGGATGACGGCACTCTCGGGAATCGCCGCGAGCCGGCCGAGGGCGAGCGCCTCGTCCGCGAGCGACTCTGCCTGATCGAGCCTTCCGCAGTGGATCGCGAGGCCCGCCCGCAGCGCGAACGCTTGATGACGTCGGCGGGGCTCGCCGAGACGCTGTGCGAGCTCGTCGATCGCGGCGAGCTCGGCCACGGCGTCGCCGATGTGTCCCCCTTCGAGCAGGTCGAAGTAGCGCCAGCAGCGCGCCGTCGCCGCCAGACGTTCGCTGCCGGCCCGGATGGCCTGGGCGAGCACCTGCGACGCGACCGCGAGACGTTCCTCGACCGAGGGATCGTCGATCAGCGACCAGTGGACGGCCTCGAGGGCGGCACCCAGGGCGAGCGGATCGTCGGTCGCGCGAGCCATCCGGAGCGCCTCGCGTGCGAGCGCGGCGGGCCGCTCGCGGTCCGGCTCGAAGGCGAGCAGCGGTGCGTAGGCCGCCAGGATCTGGGCGCGGAGGCGTTGGTCGCCCGCGTCGCTCGCCTCCAGTGCCGCAAGGGCTGCGTCGGCGCGCGAGGCTTCGCGGCGGCAGTCTTCGGCGGTGGCGGGGCAACGTTCCTGTGCCCGAACCACGACGGCCAGCCCGAGCACCCTCGCAGCGCGATCGCGCCGAGCCCCATGAAGATGGTTCTCCGCCAGCGCCTCCGCCTCGTCGAGGGCCGCTTCGGCATCCTGCGGCGAGGCGAGGGTCAGGCTGTGGCCGAGCGAGACCAGCAGCTCCGCGCGCTCGAGCGTCGCGGCCTCGGAAGCCTCCCCCATGGAAGCCAGGGCGCCGAGGGCCGCGCGGTAGTGGCCGGCCGCGAGATCGTGCTGCTGCTGGACGGAGGCCTCCCAACCCGCCCATCGCGAGAAGTGGAGCGCCCTCATCGCGAAATCCGGCAGGGTCGTGGCGGCGGTCGCCAGGTGACGGGCCACCTCGGCGAGACCGCCCACGCGCAGCGCGGGCTCGGCCGCCAGCAGCTCGCCGAGCTGCCCGTGCAGCGCGGCGCGCCGGGTCGTGGGAATGCCCCGCAGCACCGCGTCGGAGACCAGCGCGTGGACGAAGCGGAAGTGGTCCGGCGCTTCGGCCGGCGCCAGCAGGTGGGCCGCCAGGGCGCGGTCGATCGCGGCGGCGCCGATCGTCTCGTCGCCAGGGGCCGACGTGGCCAGCCGCCGAGCCAGTGAGAGCGGGAAGTCGCGACCGATCACCGCCGCGAACTCGACGAGTCCTCGGGTGGACGGGTCGCAGGCGTCAATCCGCTGCTCGATCAGGCGCTGGACGCCTTCCGGCGGCACGACGCTCTCGTCCACGACGGATCGGGCGCGTAGCAGCTCGTCGACGAAGTACGGGTTGCCGCCGGTCACGCGGTGCCAGGCTGCGATCGCCTCGCGCGTCGGCGCTGCGAGGCCGGACACCTCGAGGTAGGCCTGGATCTCGCTAGGCCCCCAACCCTCCAGCCGCACGGGGATCGCGGCACGGTGACGCAGGAGCCCGTCGATCCCTTCGGAGACCTCTCCCGGTGCCAGCGTGTCGCGCAGCGTGACCAGCACGGCGAGCGGGTGCTCGTCGATCGACTGTGCGAGGACGTCCAGAAGCCGGATCGAGCCAGCGTCCGCCCATTGCAGGTCCTCGATCACGAGGAGCAGCCCCTGGGACCCGCAGGCCTCGAAGATCTCGCCGGCGACTGCGTGGAGTCGCTCGAAGAGGTCGGGGGGCGGGGCCGTGCCCGCCGCTTCGGCAGCGGGTGTCTGCGCAAGGCCGAGCGCGCCGCCGAAGAGCTGCCGCCAGGGCCACCAGGCGGGAACGCCGATGGTATCGCTGCAGCGCGCGCGCCTCGTCGAAAGAGCTCCGGCGGTTCCTTCGTGCCGCGCCAGCGCCTCTTTCACGAGCCACGTCTTGCCGACGCCGGCCTCGCCGCGGATGATCGCGATGCGCCCGCACCCCGTGGTGGCTCGCGCGATCTCCCGATCGAGCAGGGCCAGCTCGCGCGCCCGGCCGACGAACTTCGCGCGACCCGGCGGGCGGACGAGCTGGCTCGGGGCAGCGCCTGAGGGTTCGCGCAAGGAAATCTTTCTCTCCGGCCCGGGTGCGGCTGCGAACGGGTCTTCTGGCCAGGTCGGCGGTCTCCGGACCCGAAACCGCCCGCACTCCGCCGCGGCGTGGCGTCGCTCCCGAGAGTAGAGCAATTCGCCGCTCGACTCGCACTCGGGCGCTCTGTGCCGCATCCGGCCCGAGGGGCCCCTGAGGTCGACGCCGGGCCGGGCCGCGCTCGTGGCGCGACAAGATATTTGCTGATCCATTCACCCAATCCCCAACCGCTTCATCTTCTTGTAGAGCCCCTCGCGCGTGATCCCGAGGCGCCGCGCCGTCGACGCCTTCTGGCCGCCGTTGTTGGCGAGCGCCCGGCGGATCAGCCAGGCCTCGACGCGCTCGACCGCCTGGCGGAGCGTCTCCTCGGGCCCGCCGCCCTGGGCGATCGGCTCGAGGATCTCGACGAGCTTGCGCGAGAGGACCTTCGGCGTCACGAGCGATCCCGACGGCGTCAGCATGAGGACGCGCAGCATCTCGTTCTCGAGCTCGCGGACGTTGCCGGGCCAGGCATAACACTCGAGCAGCTGGGCGGTCGCGAGCGAGAGATGGCAGTTCTGCTTGCCCTCGCGCGGCCCGTGCAGCGCGAGGAAATG
>CAUJGH010000378.1 GCA_963169575.1 Myxococcota bacterium
GGAGCAGCCAGACCCCCATCGCGAAGTATCCCGGTATCACGGCGCTTACTTCCCTCTCCGCCCGGCCCGCCCGCCCCGACCGACTGCCGCTCCGAATCCCAGCCCGGCTTCCGACTTCGGCCGATCCCCCTGCCGACTGAGCCTCCGCATTCGCAGGAACGAAGCTAAGTTGCCGAAGATAACGGCCTTCCTGCCCCCCCGAAGCCGGCGGAGCCCGCCGCGGCGAGACGAGGAGCCGGCCGGAATGGGCGCAAGATCCCGATCGGAACGCCGAAGATCTCCCTGCGAGGAACGCAATGTCGAGCCCGGCCTCCGATCGCTCCCGATCCCCTCTCTACGTCGATCTCGATGGAACCCTGATCGCCACCGACACGCTCTGGGAATCCATCTGCCTGCTGATCCGCCAGCAACCGCTGCGCGCCCTCGCCCTGCCGATCTGGGCCCTCGGCGGCAAGGCCGCCCTCAAGACGCGGATCGCGGAGCACGTCTGCCCGGACGCATCGCTCCTCCCCTACCGCCCCGAAATCGTCGACCGCCTTCGCGCCGAACGCGCCGCGGGTCGCACGATCGTCCTCGCCACCGCCGCGCATGAACGGATCGCGCGCGCCGTCGCCGAGGAGCTCGATCTCTTCGACCGCGTCCTGGCCACGAGCGCTGAGCGGAACCTCAAGGGCAAGGCCAAGCTCGAGGCGATCCGCGAGGACGCCGGAGGCGCTCCGTTCGCCTACGTCGGCGACTCGCAGGCCGACCTGCCGATCTGGGCCGCGGCGGAATCCGCCCTCGTCGTCTCCGCCTCGCCGTCGCGCTCGACGGACCTCGCCAAGCGGGTCCGCAATCCCGAACTCCTCCAGACGACGACTCGCCCGACCGGGCGCTTCCCCGCGCTGCGCGCGCTGCGGCCCCATCAATGGGCGAAGAACGCGCTGATCGGGGCCCCGCTCGTCCTCTCGCATCAGGCGCTCGACCTCCACCGCCTCGTCGCCGTCGCCGTCGGCTTTGCCGCCTTCTGCCTGGTCGCGTCGGCGGGCTATCTCGTGAACGACCTGCTCGACATCGAGGCGGATCGCCGCCACTCGAGCAAGCGAACCCGACCCTTCGCGGCCGGACGCCTCTCGATCCCCCATGGCCTCCTGATGATCGCCCTCCTGCTCGTAGCCGGCGGTGTCCTTTCTGTCTGCTTCGTCTCCGGTGCGTTCACGGCCATGGTGGCCGTCTACCTCGCCGCCACGCTTTCGTATTCGCTCTACCTGAAGGAGCGCCTCTTCCTGGACGTCCTCGTGCTGGCCGGCCTCTACACCCATCGGGTCCTCGCGGGCGGCGTCGCTGCCGGCGTCGAGGTCTCGAGCTGGCTGCTCGCGTTCTCCGTCTTCTTCTTTCTCAGCCTCGCGCTCGTGAAGCGCTACGTCGAGCTGCTCGAGAATTACCGGCCGGGCGTCGCCACGATCTCGCGACGCGCCTATCAGGTCGACGACACCGGCCTCGTCGAGACGATGGGCATCTCGAGCGGCTACCTCTCGGTCCTCGTCCTCGGCCTCTACGTCAGCCACGACGACGTGAGCAGCCATTACACCAATCCCGAGCTGCTCTGGCTGGTGACGCCGCTGATGCTCTACTGGATCTCGCGGGTCTGGCTGCTCGCGCGCCGCGGCGAGCTCGCGGCCGATCCCGTCGTCTTCGCCGCGACGGATCGCGTCAGCTACGGCATCGTGGTCGCGATCTTCGCCATCGGTCTCGGCGCCGCCCTCACCGGCGACTGAGCGCCTCGGCGGAGGACGCGTGCCGATGCGATTCGGTCGCGGAGGCCGGCCGCGGACCGTCAGGGGGCGAGTACGTAGAGGTCGCCCTCTCGCTGCCAATGGCCGAGCGGCGGTGCGGAGCGCGGATGATCGCGATCCCACGGAACGAGCACGACGTGCTTCCCCGCGATGAGGGCCTCACGGACCATCGCATCCATGCGCGGATCCCGGTCCGGGATCGCCCTCGGCTCGCCCCGTCCCTCCAGCATCGCCTGATAGGCGATGCAGTAGTGGGCCATGTGGTCCTCGAAGACCACGAGCCCGTCCTCCCCGAGGAGCGCCAGGGCCTGCCGGCTCATGCGCTCTGCGGAGTCCTCGACCACGGTCCAGGGCGTCATCAGATATTCGTAGTCGTCGCGATAGGGCTTGTGCCGCGCGAAATCGTGCAGCACGTCCCCGGAGCGCGCGATGCTCTTCGCGATCTCGTAGGTTCCCGGCGTCGCCACGAGCAGGACGAGCGCGAGCCGCGCGACGATCCGGAGGTCCGGATGCAGTGCAGTGAAGGCCGCCGCGCCGATCCCCGCGAAGACCACGAGCAGGACGTACATCGGAATGAAGAAGTTGTACTGCTCGACCACGTCGTAACGCAGGGCGAAGACCGCCTGGATCGCCAGGATCGCGCCGAGCGTCCGCCACAGACGCGCGTCGACTCCGAATCGTTTCGCCTGCCAGAGCCCGAACGCGGCGGCCGGCAGGAGCAGATTCGGAAAGTTCAGCAGCGGGTAGGCGATGTCGACCAGCAGGACGCGCCGGGAGAGACCTCCGCCGAGCACCGCGTCGGCCCACATCGTCCCGAACAGTGCGGAGCGGACCGTCGCGACGAAATCGCCCGTCCGGACCCACTCCCCGATCACGAGCGCGCCGTAGGGCATCACGCCGACGAGATAGGCCAGCGCGGCGAAGGAAGCCTGCAGGAGCGTCAGTCGCCGGGCCCGGAGCTCGATCAGCGTGAGCGCGACCAGCACGAGCATCGTGAGGCCCGACTGCAGGTCGTTGGCGCCGCCGAATCCGTTCAGGAGGCAGCCCAGCGCGAGCATGTTCGGTCGCCGATCGCGGACGTAGAGCACGAGGCACCAGCAGGTACCCGCCAGGAGCGCCGCGCTCAGCGTGTAGACCTCGGTGATCGTCGAGACACGCCAGAAGGTGCTGGCGACGGCGAGCGACCCGGCGGCGAAGATCGCCGGACCGGAGCGGCCGACCAGCGCCGCGACGCAGCCGTAGACGTTCGCGATCGTGATCGCACCGAAGACGGAGCTGACCCAGGTGATGTAGACGGGCTGGGGGCCGGCGATCGCGACGGCGAGGCGGCCCAACCAGTGATGGAGCGGGTGGGCGAGCGCGAGGCCGAGCGTACCCGTGACGTCGCCGTGCACGATGCGGTACATGAAATGGGTCGAGTCGGCCCACTGCACGCCGCGGTTCGCAGTCAGCCCGTAGAGCAGCAGGCTCGCCGCGAATGCGATCGCCCAGCCGGGCCGAAGATCGATCCGCCCAGAATCCCCTGCGCCCAGCGCGCCCTCGACGTGATTCGCCACGCCCCCGTGCCTCGATTCCACCGAACGAATGCCCTCCAACTCTCAGCCCTGCCTCTCAGCCCTGCACTGCGCGGACGCCGCTCGCGCGCCGTGTCGCACAGGCGAGCCAGACGAAGATCGCGACCGCGATCGTCACCTCGCGCAGCTCCGAACCGACGTTGTTGCGCACGAAGCGTCCTTCGATCTCCGGGATCAGCGCCGCCGCGAAGAGAACCGCCTGGCTCCAATACGGCGGGAGCGGGACGTCGAGCGCATGAACGAGCCGCCGG
>CAUJGH010000379.1 GCA_963169575.1 Myxococcota bacterium
CCCGTTCGCTGCGCTCGGCAGCGCCGGCCGGCCGGCGGGCGCCACGGTGCGCGACATTTTCCGCGACCTCGTCCGCGGCCTCGCTCGTGACCGGGCGCGTGTACGGGCGCCGGATCGGCCGGGCGGCGGTCGGGCTCCCGCCACGCCTGGGGCGAAAGGCCTCGCGCTTCTCTTCATGACGCTTGCGTGTGTCGCGGCGAACGGAACGCTCGCGGGGGGCGCTCGCGCCGATCGCGCCGTGAACGCGCCCGATTTCGAGGTCCGGATCGAGGGGCCCGATCATGCGCCCGTCGAGGACGCGGTCGTCGCCCTCGTTCCCGCGGCCGGCGGTCGCGCCGGCGCCGCCGGGGCGCAGCGGCCGCGCGCCACGATGGACCAGCAGGATCTCGCCTTCGTGCCCCACGTGCTCGCCGTCGAGGCCGGCACGGTCGTCGACTTCCCGAACAGCGATCAGGTCCGGCATAGCATCTACTCGTTCTCCGCGGCGAAGCGCTTCGAGGTCCGGCTCTACCGCGGATTCGAGGCGCCGCCGATCACCTTCGACCAGACCGGCCTCGTCGTGCTCGGCTGCAACATTCACGACCACATGCTGGGCTTCGTCTACGTGCTCGACACGCCGCATTTCGGGGTCAGCGACGCGCAGGGCGCGGCGCGGATCGCGGGGGTTCCGGCCGGCCGCTACCGGCTCGAGGTCCGGCATCCGCGTCTCGACGAGGGGCTCGTCGCCTCGCGCGAGATCGAGCTTCCCGCCGCGGCGCCCCTCGTGATCCCGTTCGGCACGCGACCGCCCGCTCGTCCGCCGGCGCGGCCGGAGATCGATCCCCTGCAATCGCTCTTCGGGGCGGCTTCGCGATGAGCGATTTCGGCCTGCGCATCCGCTTCCTCGCGACGCTCCTGCTCGTGATCGTCGGATTGCAGGCCGCGACGAGCTTCGTCGTCCTCGAGCGCACGCGCCACGAAGCCGAGTCCCATGCGCAGAGCCAGCTCGAGGCCGGCGGTCGCGTCTTCGAGCGACTGGTCGGCGAGCGCGAGCGGCAGCTGCTCGCGAACGTCGCGACCCTGGTCGGCGACTTCGCGCTGCGCCGCGCGGTGGCGACGAAGGATCGCGCGACGGTCGCGTCGGCGCTCGAGAATCACGGCGCCCGCATCCGCGCGGACGTCGCCTTCCTGATCGATCTCGACGGGCAGCTCGACGCCGTGACGCCGATCGGTGTCGATCTCGAAGTCGGCGAAGAGGATCTGCGCGGGCTGCTCGAGCAGGCGAAGCGGACGGGCCGCGCGGCGGGCATCGGATTCGTGTCGGGGCATCCGCATCAGATCGTGCTGGCGCCGGTGAACGCGCCGATCCTGGTCGGCTGGATCGGGATGGGATTCGAGCTCGACCGGGAGCTCGCGAGCGATCTGCGTCAGCTGACGGGCCTCGAGGTCTCGTTCTGGTCGAAGCGCGGCGGCTCGGGCGAGGTGCGGCTCGAGTCGACGCTGCCGCCCGCGGACCAGGTGGCGCTCGCAGAGGCGCTCGATCGGCGCGCGGTCGACTCGCTTCCTTCCTTCTCGGTGGCCGAGGACGCGCGCTGGTTCTCGCTGCCGGTCGCCGTAGGATCCGGCGACCGGGCGCGGACGGGCGCCGTGCTCCAGACCTCGCGCGCGGCGGCGCTCGCCGCCTATCAGGCGCAGCGTGTCGATCTGCTCCGCTTCTTCGGGATCGGCCTCGTTCTCGCGCTCGCGGCCGCTCTCTTCACGGCCCGCCGCCTCACCCAGCCGATCGGCGCGCTCGCCCGCGCGGCGGCGGCGATCAGCTCCGGCGATCTGCAGACGCCCGTCGCCGTCGCCGCCCGGCGCGACGAGATCGGCCAGCTGGCGGAATCCTTCCGCGTCATGCAGCAGGCCCTCGGCGAGCGCGAGCGCCGCATCCTCCACGACACCCGCCACGACCGGCTCACCGGCCTGCCGAACCGCAACGCCGTCGAATCCGAGCTCGCGGCACGACTCGGGCGCGCTTCGCGCTTCGTCGTGATCCTGCTCGATCTCGTCCGCCTGAAGGACGTCAACGACAGCCTCGGCAACGCGATCGGCGACGAGATCCTGATCGGAAGCGCCGATCGCCTGCGCGAATCGGATGCCGTCGCCTGGGCGTCGCGGGTCGGCGGGGACGAGTTCCTGATCGTCGTCGACGGCGACGACGAAGAGCGGGTCGCGCGCACGGTCGATCGCCTCGTCGCCGACCTCGAAGCCCCCCACGACGTGCGCGGCGCGAGCCTGGTTCCGCGCTTCCGCGCCGGTCTCGCCTTCGCGCCCAAGGACGGTGCCGATCCCGAGGTGCTGATGCGGCGGGCCGAGATGGCCGTCGCGCTCGCCAAGGCCGATCGGGTCGACCGTGCCTGTTATGTGCCCGGGCTCGAGGAGTCGAATCATCGCCGCGTCGGCATCCTGATCGAGCTCGAGCGCGCTCTCGAGGTCGGCGATCTCGAGCTCTACTACCAGCCGAAGGTCTCGCTGCGCTCGGCTCGGGTGATCGGCGCCGAGGCCCTGATCCGCTGGCGCCACGCCAAGCTGGGACAGATGAACCCGCAGGAGTTCATCGGGATCGCCGAGCAGGCGGGCCTGATCGGGAAGATCTCGGAGTGGGTGCTCGGCCAGGCCGTGCGGCAGGCGGCCCTCTGGTCGACGCGCGGGATCGATCTCCAGCTGAGCATCAACCTCTCGGCCGACGATGCGGCGACCGAGTCGCTGCCCGATCGGATCGCGGCGGTGCTCCGCGAGCACGGCGCACGGCCGTCGCACCTGCGCATCGAGGTGACCGAGAGCGTCGTCATGACCGATCCGAAGCGCGTGTCGGAGCTGCTCTCCCGGGTTCGGGATCTCGGCGTCGGGATCGCGATCGACGATTTCGGGACCGGACACTCCTCCCTCGCGCAGCTGCAGACGTTGCCCTGCGACGAGCTCAAGATCGATCAGGCGTTCGTGCGCGGGCTGCGGGCGGGGACGGCGAATGCGGTGATCGTGCGGACCACGATCGAGATGGCGCATAGCCTGGGGCTTCACGTCGTCGCCGAGGGCGTCGAGGATCGAACGAGCTGGAACCTGCTCGCCCAGTACGGCTGCGACGTCGCCCAGGGCTATTTCCTCGGCCGGCCGATGCCGCCCGCGGAATTCCTCGCCTGGCTCGATCGCTTCGCGAAGGAGGGGATCGATGCGTGAGCGCGCGGCTCGCCGAGCCGTTCTGCCCGTTCTGCGGTCGGCGATCTTCGCGCTCGCCGTCTTCGGCGCCCTCGCGGCGCAGGCTGGCGGGCGGCTGCTCGCGACCGACGGTGCGACCCAGATCGAGGGCTCGGCCGGCAGTGGCATCGTGCCCTGGGCGGTCACCGCCGGAACGGGTACCCGCGACGAGATCGGCGGCTCGGGCTTCGCGACGGGTGTCTTCGTCGACGATCTGAGGCTCGCGAGCTTCGGCATCGCGGCCGGTCTCTGGGATCGCGTCGAGCTCTCGTTCGCCCATCAGATCCTCGAGGTCCGGCCCCTGGGCGAGGATCTGCGGCAGAACGTCTTCGGGCTCAAGCTGCGGCTCGCCGGCGATCTGGTCTACGGGCGCATCCCGGCGATCGCGTTCGGCGCGCAGTTCAAGCACATGCTCGACTTCGACGTTCCGAAGGCGGTCGGCGCCGACGACGATTTCGGGGTCGACCTCTACGCCGGCGTGACGCGGCTCTTTCTCGGCGGATTGTTCGGCCACAACGTGCTGCTCGGCGGCGTCGTGCGCGCATCCAAGGCCAACGAAATCGGGCTGCTCGGCTTCGGCGGCCCGGGGCGCGACAACTATCAATTCCAGTTCGAGGGGACGGCGGCGGTCTTCCTGACCCGGCGCGTCGCGATTGGGTACGACTTTCGTCAGAAGTCGAAGAACCTGCGGGCCGTGAACGAAGATCCCTGGCAGGACGTGTTCCTCGCGGTCGTGCCGAGCCGGCATTTCAAGCTGGTGGCGGCCTATGCCCGGCTCGGCGAGGTGGCGGGGCTCGGACATCAGGACGGCGCCTATCTCTCGATCCAGGGGAGCTTCTGATGCGGATCGAACCTCGCGCGGGCCGCGGATCGGATCGGGAGCGTCGGCGTCGCCGCGGGATCGGCGCGCCTTTCGCTCGGCGGCTCGGCGCGCCGCTGGCGGCTCTGCTCCTGCTCGGCGCGGCCGGCTGCGCGGCGCCGCAGCTCGACCGGCGCCCGCTCTACGAGCAGCTCGGCGGCGAGGCGGGTCTCGACGCGCTGGTCGACCGCTTCCTGCGCGAGCTCGCTTCGGATCCCGATGCCGCGCCGCATTTCCGGGGCGCCGACGTGAAGCGCTTCCGGGCCCAGCTGACCCTGCATCTCTGCCAGACCTTCGACGGCCCCTGCCGCTATGCGGGCGCGGAGCTGCCCGAGGTCCATCGCGGCATGGCGATCACGCAGCGCGAGTTCAACGCCGTCGTCGAGGATCTCTGGCGCGCGATGGAAACGCTCCGGATCCCGACCCCGGTCCAGAACCGCGTGCTCGCGCGGCTCGCGCCGATGCGGGAGCAGGTCGTCGGCCAGCTTCATCCGCCCGCCGCCCGCGCTGGCGGGGATCCGCCCGCGCTTCCGGCTGCCGGCTCGCCGGCCTCGGGAGCGCCGGGCGCGAGCCAGAAAGAAGAAGCACGAGGCGGATCTTGACGAACGATCGTTCGTTCGGTGACAATGCGCCCCGGCGGCCCCCGGCTGCCCTGCATCGTCCCGCGCCCCGTACCCCCCGATCGAGGTCTGCACGCGTTCCGCGATGAGCGCGCCCGGCCTTCGATCCAACCGATTGAGGAACCGCGAAGATGGTCGCCAGTCCGAATCCCGTCCCCACCGATTTCCGCCTCGTCCATCCCGAGGACTACGCGCAGCACGGCTATCCGCATTCGATCTGGGCGCGGCTGCGGCGCGAGGAGCCGGTGTCCTGGCAGACCCAGGCCGGCAACGCCATCGACTACTGGGCGATCACGAAGCACGCCGACATCACCGAGATCGGCAAGCGCCCCGACCTCTTCCTCTCGGGCCCGCGCCTCGTGATCCAGCACATCGAAGAGGACATCAGCACCTTCCCGCCGACGCTGATCCAGATGGATCCGCCCAAGCACGGCGATTTCCGGCAGATGATCAGCCGCCGCTTCACGCCGCGCATGCTGAAGAAGATCCACGAGCCGATCGAGCGCATCGGCCGCGAGATCGTCGAGAAGCTCTACGAGCGCGGCGACGAGGGGAACTGCGACTTCGTGACGGAGGTCTCGGCGCCGCTTCCGATCGCGGTGATCGGATGGCTGCTCGGCGTGCCGGAGAGCGACTGGCCGATGCTCTTCGACTGGACGAACAAGACGCTCGGCGCCGGCGATCCCGACTATCAAGAGGCCGGCACGACTCCGCGCGAGACGGCGCAGCACGCCCAGATCGAGCTCTTCGGCTACTTCTCGAAGCTCGTCGCCGAGCGGCGCAAGAAGCCCGAAGACGACCTCATCACGGCCTTCATCCAATCGAGCTACCAGGGCCAGCCGCTCAACGATCTCGAAGTCCTGACCTGGTGCTTCATCATCGTGATCGCCGGCAACGAGACGACGCGCAACGGCACGACGGGCGGCATGCTCGCGTTCATCGAGAACCAGCACGAGCTGCGCCGGCTCCAGAAGGACATGAACCTGCTCGATTCGGCGGTCGAGGAGGTCGTTCGCTGGACCTCGCCGATCATCCATTTCGGCCGCACCGCGACCCAGGACTATCCCCTGCGCGACAAGGTGATCCGAAAGGGCGATGCGGTCGCGCTGTTCTATCCCTCCGCGAATCGCGACGAGGAGATCTTCGAGGATCCGTTCTCGTTCAAGATCGACCGCAATCCCAATCGCCACATCGGCTTCGGCGTCGGCGAGCATTTCTGCCTGGGCGCGCATCTCGCCCGACTCGAGATGCAGGTCGCCTATCGCCACCTGCTCCCGCGCATCGACGAGATCGAGCTGACGGGCCCGGTCGACCGGCTGCATTCGGGGCTGGTCGGCGGCGTCAAGCGGCTGCCGATCCACTACAAGCTGCGCCGGGCCTGAGCCCGCGCCGATGGCGATCGGTCGGCGGCGCTTGCTGCAGGCGGGCTTCGCGGGGGCGGCTGCGGCCGCTCTCGGGAGCGCGCCGGGTTGTGCGCTGCGAGCGCTCTCGCATCCGGGCGCCGCGCCGCGCGGCCGGGGGGAGAGCCCGTTCCAGCACGGCGTCGCGAGCGGGGATCCGCTCTCCGATCGCGTGATCCTCTGGACGCGCGTGTCGCCGAAGGCGAGCGAGCTGCTCGGGTCGGTCCACGTCGATTGGTGGATCGCGCGGGACCCCGAGGCGAAGAACGTCGTCGCCCGCGGATTCCTCCACGTCGGCCCCGAACGCGACTTCACCGTGAAGGTCGATGCCGAGGGCCTCGAGCCCGGGAGCGACTACTTCTACGGCTTCGTCGTCGAGGGCATCGATTCGCCGGTGGGTCGGACGCGGACGCTCGCGGGAGACGATGCCGCGAAGGCGAGATTCGCCGTCGTCTCCTGCTCGAATCATCCCCACGGCTTCTTCAACGCCTACGCCTGCATCGCTCGGCGGGACGATCTCGATCTCGTCGTCCACGTCGGCGACTACCTCTACGAGTACGGCAATTCGGGCTATGGCGACGGCACCGCCCTCGGTCGCATCCCGGATCCGCTCCACGAGATCGTGTCGCTCGAGGACTACCGTCGTCGGCACGCCCTCTACAAATCGGATCCCGACCTCCAGGCGGCCCATGCCCGCCATCCCTGGATCACCGTCTGGGACGACCACGAGAGCGCGAACGATTCCTGGGCCGGAGGCGCCCAGAATCATTCCGCCGAGGAGGGCGACTGGAACGCGCGTCGCCTCGCCGCGATCCGCGCCTATCACGAATGGATGCCGATCCGCGATCTGCCGAACGGCATCTTCCGGAGCTTCCGGATCGGAAGCCTCGCCGATCTCGTCATGCTCGATACGCGACTGCACGGCCGCGATGCGCGGGTCGACGGGCAGGATCACGCCGGCGCCGCAGACCCCGCCCGCAGCCTGCTCGGCGCCGACCAGGCCGCCTGGCTCGAGGCCCGGCTCTCGGACTCGATGCGCGCGGGGACACGCTGGCGCGTCGTCGGACAGCAGGTCGTCTTCGCCCCGATGCGCGGCTTCTTCGGCGAGTTCAACCCCGACGCCTGGGACGGCTATCGCGAGAGTCGCCGCCGACTGCTCGCTTGCATGGAGCGCGAGGGGATCGACGACGTCGTCCTCCTGACGGGCGACGTCCACAGCGCCTGGGCCCTCGAGATCCCCGACCTCGCGAGCGGAGCGCACGGGCCCGGCGGATCCGAGCCGATGGGTGAAGGGCGCTCGGGCGCCGTCGAGTTCGTCGCGCCCGCCGTCAGCTCGGCGCCCTTCGGCAGCCATCCGGCCGCGCGCGAGCTCGTCGAGAAGGCGCCGCCTGCGCCCTGGGTCCGTTATTCCAACATCGACGAGAACGGCTTCTTGATCGTCGAGCTGACGCCGGACCGGGCGCTCGCCGAGTTCTGGTTCAGCGATTCCGTGAAGCGCCGATCCGCCGATTGCCGGCTCGAGGCTGCGTTCGAGACGCGCGCCGGCACGAGTCGCCTCGTGCCCGTCCCCCTCGGTTCATCGTCTATGCAGTCTGCCGGGCCCGATCGATCCAGACCGTCGCGACCGTGAGCAGCGCGTCGCCATCGCCGCGATCGACGAGCTCGACGCGCGCGATCAAGCCCGCCGCCGTCCGCGCGAAGGCCCGGGCGCGGGCGCGAATCGGGCCCTTGCGGCCGAGCTTCAGGTATTGGAGCTCGAGGCCGCGCACGCGAACGGGGCCGCCGAGCGTCTCCGCCCCGAGCCGCTCCGCCGCCGCTTCGACGAGGATCGCGACCACGCCGCCCTGCAATGCGCCGAGCGTGTTCTGCAGGTAGGGGTCGAGGTCGACCTCGGCAGTGGCGGAGCCGGCCTCGGCCTCGCTCGCCGCCGCGCCGCCGAAGCGCACGCCGATCGCCTCGAGCAGCGGCTTCGAGAAGCCCCCGCCGGCCGGAGCGTAGACGCTGTCGTCGCCGGTCTCGCGCGAGCGATGCAGCTCCGCCTGGAGTGCGCTGCGGCGCGGGAGGATCGCGAATCCGAGGGTCGAGAGGCCGACGGTTTGCGCCTCGGCATTCGCGCCGCCTTCGTCTGAGCCCTTCGCACGATGATCGAGGCGCACCTCGATCACGATCGTCGTCGCCCCCTGTCGCAGCACCTTCGGAAGCCCGACGAGCATGCCTTCGCGCGGGAGATCGCCGACCTGCAGCGCGAGATTCGAAGTCGCGATCCAGGCCGGCGAAACCGCCTGGATCGCCGTCCCGCCCGCGATCATGTCGGCGATGACCGCGGCGACGCCGATGCGAACGCGGCCCGTCGCGTCGGCGATTTCCGGCACGATCGGCAAGCGGATCACGGCGCCCTCGCCGGAGCGATCCACCACGACCTGGAGATCGCGCACGATGTGATGCGGCGGGGGATAGGCGTTCGTCTGCGCGGGCTCGGTCACGATTCGGCTCCTCTGCGCGGGGGGCGGGGGGCGAGGGGTTCGGCGCTCGCGGGCACGGCGGGGCCGAGCGCGCGCAGATCGGCGACGAGCCGCTCGAGCTCGAGCAGCAGGCGCGCCGGCAGGACGTCCCGGCAGATCCGGATCACGCTCTCGAAATACCAGAGCTGTTCGGCCGGCCCCGCGTTGAAGCGAGCGAGCGTCGGCGGCCCTTCGTGGTGGAGGTCCCAGACGAGATCGCCGAGGTTGTGGCGCTTGTCGCAGGCGACGACGAGGCGGCTCGGCGGCGGCGCCTCTGCGAGTCGCGCGAGGAAGCGCTGCTTGCGCTCGCGCCAGGGGCGTTTGTCCTCGCCGGTCTCGTCGGGGAGCGTATCCGTACAGTCGAGGACGATGCGCAGGACCGACTCGCCGAAGCGCTCGCGGATCTCGCGCTCCCGTTCGGCGCGCGCGCGGCGATCGGGGACGTCTTCGAGCGCGTCGTGGAGCAGCGCGGCGATCGCCTCGTCCGGCCCGCCGCCGCTCTCGACCACCAGGCCCTGGACGGCGAGCAGATGGGAGAGATAGGAGGTCGCGCGGCCCTTGCGGGTCAGGTGGCCATGCCAGGCCCAGGCGAGCTCGGTCGCGGCGAGCAGGGAAGCGCGGGCGTCCGCCCAGGCTTCGATCGGCGTCGTCGTCGTCCGCGGCGTCGTCGTCGTCGCGGCGCCGGTGCCCGTTGCCCCGCGTCCGGCCGCGGCGTGGCCTTCGCGGTGCGTCGCTTCGCTCGTTCGCCTGCCTTTCGTCATGGGCTCTCCTCGTCCGCGAAGGCGGCTGGACGCCGACGATCCGCCGCATCCCGGCCCGTCGCTCCCCTCGCGACGTTCCGCCGCGCCGACCGGCCGCGCAGTATTGCATAGGCCCTCCGGCCCGTGGGCCCGCCCGCGCCGGGAGATGCAGCCCCGCCCGATTCGTCTAGCCTCTCGCCATGACGCGAAAAATCGACGCCCGCACGAACGCCTGGGAAACCGACCGCTCGAAGCTCGAGCCCGAATGGCTGCGCGCCTTCGACTGGATCGAGCGCGAGCTCGGCATCCGCATCCGATCCTTCGAGCGCCAGCCGCGCTGGCGGCCCGCCTACTACTGCGAAGCGGAGAAGGACGGGCGGTCGATCCCGCTCTATCTGCGCGGTGAGCGCGGCGCCCTCGATCACGGGGTCTATCCCTTCGAGCAGGAGGCGAAGGTCTTCCAGGTCATGGAGGCCGAAGGTCTTCCGGCGCCCCACATCTACGGCGTCTGCCCCGATCCCAAGGTCATCGTGATGGACAAGATGCCGGGGCGTCCGGATCTCTCGACGGCGAAGGACGAGGCCGAGCGCCAGGCGGTGCTCGACCATTTCATGGATCTGCTCGCGGATCTCCATCGCATCGATCCGAAGCGCTTCGAGGAGATCGGCTACGTGCGCCCGAAGGACGCGCGAGCGCTGGGCCTCTCCGATCTCGATCGCTGGGAGCAGTCGTACCGCAAGGGCAAGAAGCGCCCCGAGCCGCTGATCGAGTTCGTGAACGGCTGGCTGCGGCGCAACGTGCCCACCGACCGCTACGAGCTGGCCTGCCTTCAGGGCGATACCGGCCAGTTCCTGTTCGAGAACGGCCGCGTCACGACCTTCATCGACATGGAGCTCGCCCACATCGGCGATCCCGCAGCGGATCTCGCCGGTCTGCGCGGCCGCGACCTCGCCGAGCCGATGGGCGATCTGCTGCCCGCCTACGAGCGTTATTTCGAGCGCACCGGCCAGCGGATTCCCTTCCCGGTCATCGACTACCACACCGTCCGCTTCAATCTCGCGACCCCGTTCACCTGCGCGCCGCTCGTCGCCGAGCCGCCGTCGACCGTCGACCTCGTCCAGTACGTCGGCTGGTACTGGGTCTGGTCGCGGGCTTGCATCGAGGTGATGGCGAACTCGATGGGCGTCGACCTGCCGAGCCCGGCCATCCCGGAGCCCGCCCGATCGCGCTATGCGAGTGCCCACGACCTGCTCGTCGCGAAGCTCGGCGAGCTGCGCTCCGCCGAAGAGGGCTTCAAGCGCTACGAGCTCGATACGACCTGGCGCAACGCGACCTATCTCTCGCGCGTCGAGTCGATGGGGCCGCAGATGGACGCCGAGGAGGCCGTCGAGATCGATCGGCTGCTCGGCCGCCAGACGAAGCCAGTCGACCGCGAGGCCGAGCTCGAGACGTTCGTGCTCGAGCGGGGCGAGAAGCACGAGGCGGAGCTGATGCAGCTCTTCCAGCGCCGCTGCCTGCGCCAGGAGGCGCTCTATGCGCCGGTCGCGCGCGAGCTCTCGGGGGTGAGGACACAGCTGCTTCGGCGTTAGGCCGCTAGGCGTCGTCGAGCGCCGTGCCACGTGCCCCGGCCGAGCGGCTCGGGGTTCGTGGCTCGGACGTGCGCGTGGAGACTCGCCGGCGCGTCCGGCGCCGTGCTGCGCGCACGTCCATTACATCTCCCCCCGAACCGCTCGGCCGGGGCACTCGCTGCGCGTTCGCTGATCGGGTCTCGCGTCCTGCGTCCTGGGTGGGTAGGGGGGCATGCTGGGCTCGGGGCCGTGCGGCGTCTACGATGGGCGAGGCGGGCTGCTGTTTCGATGGCTCGTCGTGAAGGAGGCGGATCGATGGCCGAGGTGAACGGCGAGCTGGGGTTCTATGCGCTGGCGGGGCAGCCGAAGTCGCCGCGGGATCTGATCGAGGAGATGCGGCAGGGCGAGGCGCTCGGGCTGGGGACGGCGTTCCTCTCGGAGCGTTACAACGGCAAGGAGATCGGGACGATCTCGGGGGCGGCGGGCGCCGTAACGAATTCGATCCGGATCGCGACCGCCGCGACCAACCACAACACGCGCCATCCGATCGTGACGGCGGGCTATGCGCTGACGATGCACGGCCTGACGGGCGGGCGCTTCGTGCTCGGCGTCGGCCGCGGGATCGCCGCCATGCAGAAGGCGTACGGCATCCCGCCGATCACGACGGCCCAGCTCGAGGACTTCGCGAACCTGACGCGCCGGCTGCTGCGCGGCGAAGCGGTGATCGGCCACGCCGGGCCCGTCGGCTCGTTCCCGTATCTCCAGCTCGGGCCGAACGTCGCGGACGAGGTCCCGCTCCTGCTCTGCGCCTTCGGGCCGAATTCGCTGGCGCTCGCCGGCCGCTGCTTCGACGAGGTCGTGCTGCATACCTACTTCACCGACGAGACGACGGCGCGCGCCGTGAAGATCGTGAAGGAATCCGCGGAGCAGGCCGGGCGCGATCCGGCGAGCGTGAAGGTCTGGTCGTGCTTCGCGACGATCGGGGACCACATCCCCGAGGAGCGCCGGCTCATGAAATCGGTCGGGCGGCTCGCGACCTATCTGCAGGGCTACGGCGATCTGCTCGTGAAGACCAATCGCTGGGATCCCAAGGTCCTCGAGCGCTTCCGCGCCGAGCCGATCGTCAAGGCCTTCCGCGGCGGCATCGACGTCCATGCGACGACGGAGCAGCTCGAGCAGATCGCGAAGCTGATCCCGGAAGAGTGGCTCTCGTACGCGGCGACCGGGAGCCCGGAGCGCTGCGTCCAGGCGATCCGCAATCAGCGGGCGCTCGGCTGCGACGGCGTCATCCTGCACGGGGCGACGCCGAAGGAGCTGGAGCCGATCCTCGCGGCCTATCGCCGCTCGACCTGAGCGGCCCGCCGCAAGACGATCGCTCCGCCCGCGGCTGCGAGCGCCGCGAGCCCGCCGATCCAGCTCGCCGCCTCCGGAACCTGGATCACCGCCTCACACGCGCCCGTGTCGCCGTCGTCGTCGGTGACCGTGAGGTGGATCGGGTAGTCGTCCTCCGCGGGGAAGGTCTTGCTCGGCGCGGCGGCGAGCGAGCCGGTTCCGTCGCCGAAGCTCCACGCCCATTCGACGACGCTGCCGTCGGCGTCGGCGGCGTTCGCCTGCAGGCTCACCGCGAGCGGTGCATCGCCGGAAGCGGGGTTCGCCGAGACGCTGCAGGTCGGCCGGCTGCCGACGGCGACGGGATCGAGGGACCAGGGCGCCGCGGCCGGGTCGGATTTGAAGAACGCATACAGCTGCGCACCGACCTTCGCGACGCCGTTGTTCGACGGATGGATGAAGTCGACGGAGACGAGGTCGTTGCAGAGCCATTCGAGGCCGTCCGAGCGCGCAGTCGTGCCGTCGATCCAGAGATAGGGCCCCCAGAGCAGGAGCGGCGCGACGACGGCGCCGCGCGCTGGATCGGCGTTGAGGCTCGCATCTCCCGCGAGCTGCTTCTCGATCATCCAGCGCACGGCGAACCCGGATTCGAAGGCGTAGGGCTCGGGGCTGAGCGCATTCGTCACGTCGGTATAGGCGCGCGTGCGCGAGGAGAACCAGGCGATCTTCAGGTTCGGATAGCGGGCGAGCACGCTGCGGGCGACGCTTTCGATGCGCGATTGGAGCAGCTGCGCGTGGGCGGGGAACTCGCCGTTCGCAGCGGGGAAATCGTCCGTCAGCTTGATCCATGCGATCTGGACCTGCTGCGGCGTCCCGCCCGCCGTCTGGATGCGATCGTCGAGGACGCTCCAGGTCGGTGCGCTCTCGCTCATCCAGTCGGCGGCGGTCTGTGTGTCCTGGGCGCCGTTGACGACGAGCAGCCGCGGGTTGCGCGCGGGGTCGACCTCCCAGCGATCGATGAAGCCGTTGAAGGCCGAGCGCGTATTCGACATCCCGACCGAGATCAGGACGATCTGGCCGCCGGCCGAGGGGGTCCCGTTCGCGTCGAGCGGCTCGATCTCTCCGGCCCGGGCGATGGCGCGGGCGAGCTGTTCGGGGGGCGGGGTGCTGAAGCCGCCGGGATAGAGGCCGCCCGGGAAGCCGCGGTAGGCGAGCGCACCGGAATCCGAGAGCGGCGTGATGCCGACGCGGGTCAGCGAGCAGTCGGCGTGGGCGGCGGAAGAAGCGGAGAGGACGAGCCCGGCGATCAGGAGCACGAGCGAACCGGCGGAGCGGCGGGATCGATGCCAGACGGAGGGAGTCATTGGAAGTCGATCGACGGTCGTTGAAGCCAACATGGTGTCCCCGCCCACGCTTCGCGCCGTGGTGCCCCGATCGCGCGAGATTCTCGATGGTCGACCCCGCCCGGACCCGGGCGCAGTGCGTGCGTAGGGGCCTTGATACCACACTCGCTGGACGCGGCCGAGGATCGTCTTGCGAGGGGAGGTCGGCGGTCGAGAAGCGGTCGAACCGGGACCGGCTTCGCTGCGGCCGAGCGACGGAGAGGGGACAGGGCGCCCGCGCGAGCCCGCGCGCGCCCGTCTCGGCGGATCGCGTTCGCGATCGACCGAGACGGGCAGGGCCTCAGGCCAGGGCCGTCGCCTCGATCTCGGCGTCCACCGATCGCGCGTTCATGCGCAGCCGGGGCATGCGCGGATCGCTCGCCCGGGCGAGGCCGATCGTCGGGTTCGGCGGCCGCCGCAGGTGGTAGGTCGTCGCCGCCTGGAACGCCGCGATGACCGAGAGGATCTTCTCCTCGCCGAACGACGGACCGCCGAGCGTCGTCGCGATCGGCAGCTCGATCCCGTCGGCATTCGGCGCGAATCCGATCGGGAGCGTGCAGAGCGGGAAGCCGAGCGCGTCGAAGCCGGTCGTCGAGAAGATCACGTCGCACTGCGTCCAGAGCTCGCTGTAGGCGAGATCGTAGGCGCGCTGGCGGCATCGCAGGCCCTTGTTGGCCGTCGCGCCGTCGATGAAGAGCGCCGAGATCCAGCCGGTGAGACGGTCGCCGAAGAGGCGGACGTCCTCGCGCAGGTATTTGTAGTCCATCTCGCCGCGCTCGGTGCTGCTGACGTTGAAGGCGCCGCCGTTGAGCAGCACGTACTCCTCCGGGAGCGTCACCGGCACGATCTCGTATCCGATGTCCGCGAGCACGTCGAGCATCGCCGTGCGCGCGAGCGCCGTCGCCGAAGTGCCGGATGCGAAGCCGTCGGGCACGCCGACCTTGAGCCGCCAGCGGGGCGCGACGCGTCCCTTCCAGACGACGGGCGTCGCTGCACCGATCAGGTTCGGGACGCGCGGGAGATTGAGCGTGCGGAAGTCTTCCGGCGCCGGCCCGGCGAGCACGGTCGTGACGATCGCGGCGTCCATCGCGTCGCGGGCGAGCGGGCCGATGTGGTCGCGGGTGATCGTCAGCGGAATGACGCCGAACACCGAGCAGAGGCCATGCGTCGGCTTCAGGGCGGTGAGACCGTTGGACTGGCCGGGGCCGGTGATCGAGCCGCCGGTCTGCGTGCCGAGCGAGCACGTCGCGAGCCGCGCCGCCGTGCAGCAGCCCGATCCGCCCGACGAGCCGGACGGGCTCGGGCCCGGATCGTCCGGCGACCAGGCATTGCGCGTCGTGACTTCGCCGGTCGCGGGATTGCGCGGCCGGCCGCCTGCGAGCGGGCCCATCTGGAGCTTGCCGAGCACGATCCCGCCGGCGGCCTTGATGCGCGTGACCGCGCTCGCGTCCACGTCCGGCACGAAGTCCGCGAAGATCAGGGACTGTGCGCTCGTCAGAACGCCCTTGGTATAGAAGTTGTCCTTCACGGGCACCGAGACGCCGTGGAGGAGACCGGTCGGCTTGTAGGCGCGGTCGAGCTGC
>CAUJGH010000380.1 GCA_963169575.1 Myxococcota bacterium
CGTCCCGATGGCGCAGACGGTGCCGGTCGCGTACGTCGCCGCATAACGCGCCTGCTTCATCGGCGGGAGCCCGAGCAAGGCGAGCATCACGACCGAGGCGCCGATGATCCCCGTGCTCGCCGCGAGCAGCACGCCGATCAGGGCGATCGAGACGGCGAGGCCGCCCCGCACGCGCCCGAAGAGCCGGGAGACCTCGCGCAGGAGCTCCGCGGCGATGCCCGAGCGGTCGAGCAGCAATCCCATCAGGACGAACATCGGGAGCGCGACCAGTACCCAGTTGTCCATGAGGTCGAAGATCCGCTCGCCGACGAGCGAGGCGAAGGCCCAGTCGACGCCGGTCTCGATCCCGAAATCCCGACCGAGCAGCAGCGCGATGGCCGTGAACACGAGCGCGCTGCCGCCGAGGACCCAGGCGACCGGGAAGCCCGTCAGGATCCCGAGGATGAAGGCGCAGAACATCAGGACGGCGAGCCATTCGCGCGGGCTCATCCGGCTTCGTCCCGCGACGGTTCGGGGGACCCCGCGTCCGGGGCCGAAGCGGGGGGCTCCGCTGCGGGCGAGGCGAAGAGGCGGCGCGCGACGGCGCGGGTGCGCGCGAGGGAGGCGAGCAGGAGCAGGGCGAAGGTGAGCGGGAGCGCGCTCTTCAGGAGCCAGCGATGCGAGAGGCCGCCCGCCGAGCCGGAGCGCTCGCCGCTCGCGAAGCTCTCGGCGACGAGGGGGATCCCGCTCCAGAGCACGAGCACGAGAAAGGGCAGCTGGAGCAGCAGCAAGCCGTAGAGATCGATCCAGTCCCGCCGTCGCCCCGACATGCCCTCGCGGAAGACGTCGACCCGCACGTGGCGGTCGTGGAGCACGCAGCCGAGGATGCCGACGAGAAAGCCGACGGCGTAGAGATGCCATTGCAGCTCCTCGAGCTCGATGCGGCTGATGGCGAAGAACGTCCGCAGGCCGACGCCCGCGACGATCACGCCGACGAGCGCGAGCCAGATCCAGCTCGCCGCCGAGACGAGGCGATCGAGCGCCCGCTCGATCGGTGCGGGCGCCTGCCCGGGCTCAGCGGCCATCGGGCGCCTCGGCGGGTGGCTTCGCCGTATTCGTCGTGTCCGTCGAGACGGACTCTCCGGCCGCATTCGAACGCTGCGGCGCGGGATAGGCGAGCTCCTGCCAGCGGACGTATTCGGCGTGGAATGCCCGTTGATGAGCGAGGATGCGGGCGAAATCCGCGTCGGCGCGCGCTGCTTCGTCGAGCACGCGGCGGGCCGCCTCCTCGAGCGCCGCGAGCAGCGCCGGCGAGAGCGCGCGGGTCGTCACGCCCCGCGTCTCGAACGCGCGCAGCACGGCGCCCTGGGCCGCCTCTGCCTTCGCGAAGTTGCGCTGGACACCGTCGCCGCAGGCGAGCTCGATCAGCGCACGCGTGGCTGCGGGAAGCGCATCCCAGGTCGGGGCGTGGACGACGAGATGGAAGGCGGTATGCGGTTGGTGCCAGCCCGGGAAGTAGTTGAATTTGGCGACGCGGTCGAAGCCGAGTCGCATGTCGACCTCCGGCAGCGAGAACTCCGTCGCGTCGATCGCGCCCTTCTCGAGCGCTTGGAAGAGCTCGCCGCCGGGCAGCATCGTGACCGAGGCGCCGAGCGATTGGAGCGCCTGGCCGCCGAGTCCCGCGAAGCGGATCTTGAGGCCGTGCAGGTCTTCGGGGGTCTCGATCGATTCGCGGAACCAGCCCGCGGTCTCCGGCCCGATCAGACCGCAGAGGATCGGCTCGATGCCGAGCGGGCGATAGAGCGCCTGCGCGAGCTCGCGGCCGCCTCCGCCGACCCACCAGGCCGAGTACTCCCAGGGCGTCATGCCGAAGGGAACCGCCCCGAAGAGCGCCGACGCGGGCAGTCGGCCCTCCTCGTAGCCGAGCCAGGTATAGCCGGCGGTGATCTTGTGGTTGCGGACGGCGTCGACGATCGCGAAGGCGGGAACGACCTCGTCCGGGTCGTCGATCGTGAAGGCGATGCGGCCGTCGCTGGCGACGGCGAGCCGCTGCGCGACCTCGACGACGTTCTCGCCGAGAGCGGGCAGATGGGTCCCGAATGCGCTGCTGACCCGCCAGCGCAGGATCGGATGATTCGTCGCGCCATCGCCCGGCTGCGCGTCCAGCGGACCCGGGCCGCGCGAGACGCCGCCCCATTGCGGCAGCGAGCCCGCGACGAGCACGCCGACGGCGAAGGCGACCAGCACCGCCAGCAGCGCCTCGCCCCGCGACATCAGTGCGCGCGGCTCCCGCTCGTTCTTCGCCGACGCGCGCTGGACCGCTTCATTGGACCTCGACGAGGGGGATCTTCATCGGGATCAGGGTCTTCCCGTCGCGCAGCACCTCGACCGCGACGAGCTCCCCGGGCATGCGCCGATCGAGCACGTTCGAGAGCTCCGCATAGCTCCGGATCTTCTTGCCGGCGACGGACTGGATGATGTCGGCGGACACGATCGTTCCTCGCCGATCGACCCCGAGCGATCGCATCCCCGCCTGCGCGGCGCCCGAGCCCGGGACGACCTCGCGCACGATCACGCCCTCGAGGCCCCAGCTGCGCGCGAAGTGATCGGGCAGGACGGTGACCCCGAGCCCTGCGCGGCGGACCTTCCCGAAGCGGATCAGCTGGGGAACGATGCGCGAGACCGTCTCGATCGGGATGGCGAAGCCGATGCCGGCGCTGGCGCCGCTCGGGCTGAAGATCGCGGTGTTGACGCCGATCGCGCGGCCGTGGGAATCGAGCAGGGGCCCGCCGGAGTTGCCCGGGTTGATCGAGGCGTCGGTCTGGATCACGTCCTCGATCACGAAGCCCTCGCCGGTCGGGAACTCGCGGCCGAGGGCGCTGATGACGCCGGTCGTGAGCGTGCGGTCGAGGCCGAAGGGATTCCCGATCGCGATCACCTTCTGGCCGACGAGCAGCGCGTGCGAGCCCCCGATCGCGAGCGGCTTCAGGTCGAGGCCCTTCGTCTCGATGTGGAGCACGGCGAGATCCTTGCGCGGCTCGTAGCCGACGACCCGGGCTTCGTGGGTCGTCCCGTCGGCGAGGGTCACGGAGAAGGTCTGGCCGCCCTTCACGACGTGATAGTTCGTGACGACGTGGCCGAAGGCATCCCAGAGGAAGCCCGAGCCCGAGCCCTGCGGCACTTCCGTCACGTTGGCCGTGAAGAAATCCCGGCGCAGGGCGTTGTTCGTCACGAAGACGACCGAGGGGCCGGCGGCGCGGAAGACCTCGATCGTGTTGCGCTCGGTCTCGAGCAATCCGTCCGGCAGCGGCGGCAGCGGCGGCTGGAGCACGGCGCCAGGCGCGGGAGCCGGGTTCTGCGCGGTCTGCGCCCATGCCAGGGACGGCGAGCCCGAGAGGCCGGCGACGAAAACGATCAGCTGCGCGAATGCGACGACGGCGATTCCGCGGCGCCGCGCTCGGATGCGCTGCCGGACGCGGGGCTCGCTGGCGTTCGAAGAGATCGAGCGACCGCTCATCGCAGGGCTTCCGAAGATGCGAGCTGGACCGCGGCCTCGGCCAGCGCGTCGATCTGCGAACGAAATGCCTCCACGTTCCCCCCTTCGCCCATCACGCCCTTCATGTAGCGCGAGAGCACGCCTTCGACGATCGCCGCGAGCCGCCAGTACTGGAAGGCGCGGTAGTAGGCGATCTTGCGGGTCGAGAAGCCCGTCAGCGCCTCGTAGCGCGCGAGCAGCGCCTCGCGCGACGGGAAGCCGCCGCACGAGGTCGCGGAGATCCCCGTTCCGCTCGCGTTGGGCGAGAGATCGCCTGGCCCGTTCCAGTCGTTCATGAGGTAGCCGAGGTCGGCGAGCGGATCGCCGAGGGTGCAGAGCTCCCAGTCGAGCACGGCGGCGATGCGCCCGGCCGCGCCGTCGACGAGGAAGTTGCCGAGACGGTAGTCGCCGTGGACGATCGCGACCGCGGTCTGCTCGGGCATGCGGGCGACGAGCGCCGCATGCGCCTCGTCCATCGCGGGCAGCTCCCGGGTCTTGCTCTTCTCCCACTGCGTCTTCCAGCGCGCGAGCTGCCGGGCGAGATAGGCCTCGCGGCGCCCGAGATCGCCGAGGCCGACCGCGCCCGGATCGACGCGATGGAGCGCGGCGAGAGTCTCGACGACGTGCTCTCCGAGCGCGGCACGCCGTTCGCGCGGGACGACTCGCTCGCAGAGCTCGGGGCCCGTCAATACGTCGCCCGCGACCCATTCCATGACGTAGAAGGGCGCGTCGTTGACCGAGGCATCGAGACAGAGCGCGACGGTCTTCGGGACCGGCACGGACGTTCCGGCGAGGGCGCTGAGGATGCGATGTTCGCGGCCCATGTCGTGGGCCGTCGCGAGCACGGCGCCGGTCGGAGGGCGGCGCAGGACGAGGCGGCGACCGTTCGCGTCGAAGACGTGGTAGGTCAGGTTCGAATGACCACCGACGATCGGCTCGAAGCGCAGCGGCGGCGTGACGCCGGGAATCTGCGTCGCGAAATAGCGTTCGAGGGCGGCGTGCGAGATCCCCTTCATGGCGGGCGCAGTGTAGCGGCCGTCGGCGGCGCCGCGGGAGGCTGCGATCCGGCGCACCCGGCCCCGCCGCTCAATCCGCTTCCGCTCCTTCGACGCGGATGCGCGGGCATCCGTCGGCCGGCGCGAAGAGCGTGCCGATGCAGGCGATCGCCGGCTCTCCGGCCTCCGCGAAAGCGGCGACGAGACGTGGCCCCTCGGCGGCCGGCAGGGCCAGCAGCAGTCCGCCGGAGGTCTGCGGATCGAAGAGCCAGGCTTCGTCGGGCGGGGATGCGCCTTCGACCCGCGTGAGGAAGGCCGTGCGATTGGCGGCATGGGCCGTGCTGCGCAGGCCCCGGCGCCAGAGCGCCCGCGCGCCGGGCAGGAAGGGGATCGCGCCGCGGTCGAGGCGTGCGGCGAGGGCGCCGGCGCGCAGCAGGTTCAAGAGATGACCCGCGAGACCGAAGCCCGTCACGTCGGTCGAGGCCCGGACGTCGGCGCTGCGTGCGATCTGGCTGGCGATGGCCTGCGTCCGCGCCATCGATGCATGCGCCGCTGCGACCCAGCGGCCGCGCGCGAGCCCGCGCATGTCGGCGGCGAGCACGACGCCCGTACCGAGGGGCCGCGTCAGGAAGAGGGAATCGCCCGCGCGAGCCCCGGATTGTCGCCACAGACCGCCGTCCTCGGGACCGTCGCCCGTGACGGCGAGGCCGACCGAAAGGACTTCGCTCGTCGACGTATGCCCGCCGATCAGCGAGACCTCGAGCTCGTCGAGCACCGTGCGCAGACCGCAGAGCACCTGGAAGAGGATCTCCTCCGCCGCTTCCGGGCTCGTCTCGGGCAGGCCGATCAGGGCCTGCGCATGGCGCGGCCGACCGCCTTTGGCAAAGAGATCGCTCGTCGCATTCGCGGCGGCGATCCGGCCCATCAGCCAGGGGTCGTCGGTGAAGGCGCGGAGCGCGTCGATGTTATGCAGCGTCGCATGCCCGTCGGCGCTGCGGGTCGCGGCGACGTCGTCGCGCTCGGCGAGCCCGAGCACGACCGAGGGGTCCGCGCGCGGCGGCGGGAGCCGGGCGAGGGCGCGCTCTAGGGGCACGGCGGCGAGCTTGGCGGCGCATCCGCCGCAGGGCATCCCGTCGTCGAGGGCGCTCGCGAGGGAGGCTGCCTCCGCCTCGTCGCCGTTCGCGCCGATCTCCGGGAGCAGCTGGAAGCGCGCCATGACTGCGCGGTCGATCCGGTCCTTGAGCCGGAACGCGGCGCGCCCGGCGAAGGCGAAGCCCCATTAGACCGCGAGCGCCTCCCCATCGCCGAGATTCAGGAGCGACAGGAAATCCCGCTGCGGCCGGTACGGCGCCAGCGGCCGGCCGTCGAGCCGCGCGCGCAGGTTCTGCTCGAGGAAGGGCCCCTGCCGGACCGCGTAGACACCCGCGCGCGGGACCCACGGATGCGCGACCTGCCGCGCGCAGTCGCCGACGGCGAAGATCCCGTCGAAGCCGACCAGCTCGAGGGAATCGCGGACCAGCAGGTAGCCGTCGTCGTCGCGGGCCAGGGCCGGATGGCTCGGGAAGGCGTGCGGCGCTGCGCCCGTCGCCCAGACGAGCCAGTCGCCCCCGATCGGCTCGCCCGCATCCGGGAGCAGCAGGCCGGCGGCGGCCCCCAGGATTCGCGTGCGGGTTCGCAGCGCGATGTCCCGCGCGGCGATCCGTGCCGCGAGTCGTCGGCGAACCGCGGCCGGGGCACCCGCGAGCGGCTCGGCATCGGAGGTGACGAGCGTGATCCGGGGGCGGAGGCCGGCCCGGCGAAGGCGCGACTCGAGGGTGAAGGCGAGCTCGCAGCCGGCTGCGCCGCCGCCGACGACGACGACGCGGATCGTCGCGCCGCGCTGCGCGCCGGCGCCTCCCGATTCGGCGTCGGGGGGATCGAGGGCAGCGATCCGCGCCTCGAGCCGCTCGACGAAACGGCCGATCGGCCGCGTCGCGAGGGTGTGCTCGGCGACGCCCGGCAGCTCGAGGCCACGGACGCTGGAGCCGACGTCGAGGCTCGCGAGATCGAAGCGCAGGGGCGGGCGCCCTTCGATCGAGAGCTCGCGCCGCACCGGATCGAGATCCGTCGCTGCCGCGAGGACGACGCTCGCACCGGCCCGCCGAGCCAGGGGCACGACGTCGATCAGGGCCTCTTCGATCCGGTAGTCGCCGGCGACGACGCCCGGGACCATTCCCGAGTAGACGGCGATCGGCCGATCGACGACGAGTACGACGCGCGCACCGGGCGGCGGCCGCATCGCGAAGCGCTTCAGGACCTGGACATGGGCGTGGCCGCCGCCGACCAGCACGACCGTCCGCGTCGCGCGTCGCCCGTCGTCCGCGGACGGAGGGCGCGACGCGGGTTCGGGCCCCACCTAACGCTTGTGGCGCTCGACCAGCTGGTCGAGATCGCGCACCGCACCGCGCGCCGCGCTCGTCGTCATCATGGCGTAGGCTTGCAGCGCCTTCGAGACCTCGCGCTTGCGGTTGGGCTTGAAGGCCGCCGTGCCGCGCTCGAGCATCGCCGCGCGCCGCCGCGCGAGGACGTCGGCATCGACCAGGAGCTCGATCTTCCGCTGAGGGATGTCGATCCGGATGCGGTCGCCTTCCTCGACGAGGCCGATCGTGCCGCCTTCGGCGGCCTCGGGCGAGACGTGGCCGATCGAGAGGCCCGACGTTCCGCCGCTGAAGCGGCCGTCGGTGACGAGGGCGCAGGCCTTCCCGAGCTTCTTCGCCTTGATGTACGAGGTCGGGTAGAGCATCTCCTGCATGCCCGGGCCGCCCTTCGGGCCTTCGTAGGCGATGAGGACGATGTCGCCCGGCTTGATCTGGCCCGACAGGATCGCGTCGCAGGCGCTGTCCTGGGAGTGGAAGACCCGCGCGGGGCCCTCGAACACCCAGATCGCTTCGTCGACGCCGGCGGTCTTCACGACGCAGCCTTCCTCGGCCAGGTTGCCGAAGAGGACGGCGAGGCCGCCCTCGCTGCTGTAGGCATGCGCGAGCGAGCGGATGCAGCCGCCCGCCGCGTCGTCGTCGGTCGAATCGAAGTACTTGTCCTGCGAGAACGCGACCGTCGTCCGCACGCCGCCCGGCGCGGCGAGGGCGAGCGCCCGGGCCTCGGGGCTCGCGGTCTTGCGGCGGAGGTCGTGGCGATCGAGGGCTTCGCCGAGGGTCTTCGAATGGACCGTCGGCAGGTCGCGATGGATGAGGCCCGCGCGGTCGAGCTCGCCGAGGATGGTGAAGATGCCGCCGGCGCGGTGGACGTCCTCGACATGGTATTTCTCGGTCGCCGGCGCGACTTTGCAGAGGTTCGGGACGCGGCGCGAGAGGCGATCGATGTCGGCCATCGTGAAGTCGACGCCGGCTTCGTGGGCGATGCCGAGGATGTGCAGGATCGTGTTGGTCGAGCCGCCCATCGCGATGTCGAGGGTCATCGCGTTCTCGAAGGCCTCGAAGGGGGCGATGCTGCGCGGCAGGACGGAATCGTCGCCGCCGACATAATGCTGCGTCGCCATCTCGACGATCCGCCGGCCCGCGCGCTCGAAGAGCTCCCAGCGGCGGGCGTGGGTCGCGAGGATCGTCCCGTTGCCGGGCAGCGCGAGACCGAGGGCTTCGTTCAGGCAGTTCATGCTGTTCGCGGTGAACATGCCCGAGCAGGAGCCGCAGGTCGGGCAGGCGGAGCGCTCCATCTCGAGCAGCTCGGCGTCCGAGACGGCCTCGTCGCCGGCGGCGATCATCGGATCGATGAGGTCGAGCTTGCGGCCGGCGCGGTCGTGGGTCCCGGCCGATTTGCCGGCCTCCATCGGACCGCCGGAGACGAAGATCGTCGGAATGTTCAGGCGCATCGTCGCGAGCAGCATGCCCGGCGTGATCTTGTCGCAGTTCGAGATGCAGACGAGGGCGTCGGCGACATGGGCCTGGACCATGTACTCGACGCTGTCGGCGATCAGGTCCCGGGACGGGAGCGAGTAGAGCATCCCGCCGTGGCCCATCGCGATGCCGTCGTCGACGGCGATCGTGTTGAACTCGACGCCCCAGCCGCCGGCGGCGTCGATCACCTGCTTCACGCGCTGGCCGACGTCGTGCAGATGGACGTGGCCCGGCACGAATTGCGTGAAGCTGTTGGCGATCGCGATGATCGGTTTCTTGAAGTCGGCGTCCTTCATGCCGGTCGCGCGCCAGAGGGCACGGGCACCAGCCATGTTGCGGCCTGCGGTCGTCGTACGGCTTCGATATCCCTGCATGGCCGCGAGGATAGGAGCGGATTCGAGGATTGGCACGAAGCAACCTCGAAGGTCGCTGCGGGCGGGCGCCCCGGGACCGACGGCGAGGACGGGCCGCGAGCGCCTTTCACTCGGTCCGGCGGCTGTACCGGATCCGGCAGGGCCGGTCCGCGCGCGCGACGCCGCCGATCTGCCGGCGCAGGGGGCCCGGATCCCGGAAGCGCGGCTCGAGCTCGAAGCGTTCCAGCATCGCCTTCGTCGCGATCCGGATCGCGGAGATCGAGAATCGGGCGGCGGGGCAGTAGTGGGCGCCGTGGCCGAAGGTCGAGACCAGCTCCTTGCCGGGGAGCTCGCGGGCGCGCTGGAAGAGGGGGCCGCGGTAGTTCTCGGGATCGAAGCGGTCCAGGCCGGGGGCCGCCGTCGTGTTGGTCACCGACATCATCGTCGCGAGCGAGAGCCCGGGCTCGAGTCGGTAGCTCGCCTGCTCGTCCACCAGCTCGCAGGGTTTCAGGATCCGGCGCAGGACGATCGATCGCTGCCGCAGCCGGATCGATTCATGGGCACAGCGCTCGAGCAGCGCGTCGTCGCCCGCGCGTACCGCCGCGAGCAGCGCCGGTCGCTCCAGCAGATGGACGAGCGTCCAGGCCATCGCCGCGAACAGGTTCGATTGCGAGCCCATATGGACGAACACGACGTCGCGGGCGATCCCGCGCACGCGCGCTTCGCCGCCCTCATCCTGCCACGCCGCACGGATGCGATCGAAGAAGCCCGGCTCGTTGCCCGCCCCGTCCGGAGAGACCGCAGGGAGCTCCGCGAGGATCTCCGCGTAGATCGACTCGATCGTCGCGAGCGCCGCCTTCTCCCGGCGCTTGCCGGTCGCCCAGGTCCGGAACGCGCGCTCGGGATGGACGAAGGACTCCGAGCTGTCGAGCGCGTCGAAAGCGGCGATCAGCCGCTCGATCCGCGCAGGCGCCGTCGCCGCGCGGCCGCCCCAGGACGCGAGGCCCATGCGATGGGCGAGCCGGCGACAATGGGCGAAGGCCTCGATCTCGCCCGATGCACCGAGCGAGGCGAGCTCGAGGTCGACGGCGGCGGCGAGGTTCTCGAGATAGACCTCGACGTCCTCGCGGGCGAAGAGCATGTGGGGGAAGGTCCGGCGGCCGGCGAAGAGCTCGGCCGGGACTTTGTGGGCGAGCATTCCGAAATCGGCGACGCCCTTGCTCGCCTGGGCCTCGGGCAGGGCCCAGAGGCTCTTCACGCCCTCCGGCGAGAAGACGCAGAAGAGGCGGTATCCGAAGCCCTCGACGAGGAAGGTGTCGCCGACCCGCTCGCGCGTTCGCTGGAAGAACGCCGTCGGATCCTGCAGCAGCGCGAGACCGGCGCCGACCCAGGGAATCGCGCCGGAGACGCGCGGGGCGTCGCTCGCGGAACGGACGGGCTTCGTTGCTGCGGATTCGGCCGTCATCGCTCGACTCTCCCCGATTGAAGCGACGCGCTCGCCGCGGCC
>CAUJGH010000381.1 GCA_963169575.1 Myxococcota bacterium
GACTCTTCGTCGCCTCGGGCGGCGAGAAGATCGCCGTCGGCGGTGCATTCTCGATTTCCGCCGCGAACGGAGTCGCCGCGTTCAGCGACGTCGCCGCCCTCGATTTCAGCGTCACGGCGAACGAGATCGGCCTCGTGCGACGCGATTCGGGCATCAACCTCGATCGGCGGGGCCAGACCCATCGCGACGGCGGCCCGTCGATCAGCGCCAACACGATCGACTTCCAGGGCGCGACGCCGCAGGTGATCGGCCGGGGACGTGCGCCCCGATTCGGTCTCCCGAATCCCTTCGAGGCGGCCGACGCCCTCGATTTCCTCGACTCGCTCGCCGTCTTCGGAATCCGCCCCGGTGGCCGCGGCCTCGACGCATCGGATTTCGTGTTCGCGGCCGGCGGCGACGCGCTCGCGCAGGCGGTGCCCTTCCTCGTGCCGAACGGCCCCTCGCGCTCGGACCTCTCCGGCGCCTACGGCCCCGTCCAGGTCCCGACGTCGAAGATCGAATCCGCCGAGCCGGCCCGCCTCGCGCATCCCGAGCGGCTGCGCGCTCTCGCCGTCGAAGCGCGGCCGACACCGGATTCGGTCGTCCTCGCGCGACTGACCGGCGTCGCGATCCTCGACGACCGCGGGCTCGCGAGCGACGGCGCGAGCGCGATCGTCACCGAATCGCGCCTCGACGCGCGGGACGCGGAAGCCGCGATCGCCCTCTACGACCAGCTCTTCGGCGCCGAGGGCGAACGCGCCGGGAAGGTCCGGGCCGTTCTCCAGGATGCGCTCGATCAATACCTCGAGAACCAGCGCGCCCAGCGCGTCGTCGGCTTCGAGCTGCGGCGCTTCGTCAAGAACCGGCCGAGCACGCTCATCGAGGCCTACACGACGCTCGAGGATCTCGACGCGCTCTTCCGCTACCACCGACGCCTCGGCCTCTCGCCGGGCGAGTTCAAGCGGATCCAGCGCGGCTGGCTCGAACGCATCCAGCCCGACGGCATCACCCTCGAAGAGCTGGCGGAGACCGTCCATCCCTCGCGCTATGTGCGGGGCAGCGACATCCTCGACATCTTCGGGCAGTGATCGCGGCGATCGGCGGGCTCGCCTGACGACGCCGACGCCGGAGCGGCGACCCTTTCGCGCCCGGACACCGACGCCGGAGTGGCGACCCTTTCGCGCCCGGACACCGACGCCGGAGCGGCGATCATTTCGCGCGCACGCGCCGCGCCGGCGGGCGGCGTGCGAGCGCGGCGAGGCCGACGACGAGGGGCGCGATGCCGCCCCGGGCCGCGCTGCCGGGTTCGGGGACGCGGATCTCCGTGCTGCAGTGGCCCGTATTGCCGTCGTCGTCGGTGACGGTCAGCTGGACGGGATGGACGTTCGGGGCGTGGAAGACCTTCTGTGGGTTGGCGACGAGCGCCCCGGTCCCGTCGGCGAAGCCGTAGGCGTATTCGGTCACCGTGCCGTCCGCATCCGTCCCGCGCCCCTGGAACCGGACGGTGAGCGGAGCGAGGCCCGAGGCCGGCGTCGCCGTGATCTCGCAGCGCGGGGCGCTGCCGACGGCCGGGCGGAGCAGGTACCACGGCGCTGCGGTGGGCTCCGATTTGAAGAACGCATGCAGCAGGCCGCCGATCTTCCGGACCCCGTTGTTCGAGGGATGCACGAAGTCGACGTGGACGAGGTCGTTGCAATGCCATTCGAAGCCGTCGGAGCGCGGCGTCGTGCCGTCCGCCCAGAGATAGGGCCCCCAGAGCACGACCGGCGCGACGACCGGACCGAGCGCCGCGTCGAAGTTGAGCGATGCATCGCCCGACATCTGCTTCTCGATCAACCAGCGAACGGAGAAGCCCGTCTCGAACGCATAGGGCTCGGGCGAGAGATCGTTCGGATCGATCGTGTAGGCGCGGGTTCGCGACGAGAGATAGGCGAGCTGGAGGTTCGGGAACCGGACGCGCAGACTGCGCACGACGCCTTCGAGGCGCGATTGCAGCACGCGAGCATGGGCCGGGAATGCACCGTTCCTGCTGGGCCGGGGATCGGTCAGCTTGATCCAGGCGACCTGGACCTGGGCCGGCGCTCCGCCCGCAGTCGCGATCCGCTCGTCGAGCACGCGCCAGGTCGGCCGCGTCGGCTCCTGCCAGAACTCCGCGGTCTGCGTGTCCTGCGCGCCGTTCACGACGATCAGCCGGGGGTTGCGCGCGGGATCCTCGTCCGAGCGGCCCAGAAATCCATTGAAGACCGAGCGCGTATTCGACATCCCGATCGAGACCATCACGATGCGCCCGTTCTCGGCGGGCCGACCGCTCGCATCGAGAGGTCGGATCCGGCGGGACGCCTCGAGCGCGGCGGCGAGATGCGCAGGCGGAATGCGCGAGGTTCCCCCCGGATAGAGGCCGCCGGGCTGGCCGCGATAGGTCGAACGCGCCGAGTCCGAGAGCGGCGGGATGCCGAGGCTCGTCAGCGAACAATCCGCGGCCGCGACGTCGACAGCGAGGCCGCCGAACGCCCACAGACCCGCGGCGAGCGCGGCGAGCGTCGGGAACGACGTCCGGCGCCCGCGGAGCGGCCTCGAGCCCGAGTGGAAGGGCAGCGGCAGAGGCGAACGCGAGGAAGTGCGGTCGGACGGCATGTCGGCAGCTTCGTCCCGTCGCTCGGCTCGCTCGGTGTCGTGGACCACCCGACCGCTCAGGGCGTCACGATCTCGATCGGTCCGAGTCCTTCGAGCTGGGGCGCGAGCTGCTCGGCCGGTCCGAGCACGACGATCACCGCCCGCTCCGGATGCAATCGCTCCTTCGCCGCCGCCTGCACCTGCTCGAGACGCGTCGCGCCGACTCGTGCGCGGAAGGTATCGAGGGCGTCGCCCGGCAGGCCGTGGACCTCGAGATCGACGAGGGCGGAGAGCATCGCGCCCGAGGTTTCGAGCGAGAGCCCGAAGCTGCCGACGCTGTAGCTGACGAACTTCGCGAGCTCTTCGGCGTCGACCGGGCGGGCTTCGCGGATCGCCTCCATCTCGGCGAGCACGAGGTCGACGACCCGGCGGACGGTCTCGACCTTGGTGAACGTCGAGACCTGGAACGGACCGGGCTGCCTGCGCAGCGAGAATCCGGAGCGAACGCCGTAGGTCAGGCCCTCCTTCCCGCGCACGACCTTCATGAGCCGCGAGGAGAAGCCGCTGCCGCCGAGGGCGTCGTTCATCAGGTCGATCGGGATGCGTTCGGGCTCGCTGCGGGCGATGCCTTCGTGGCCGATCAGGAGATGCGCCTGGCCGAGCTCGGGCCTGTCGACGATCACGACGCGGCGTGCCGCGGGCGTCCTGGCCGGCGGCGCCGGCGTATCGCGGCCGGGCTCCCGGTCCGGAAGCTCGCCGAACCGCTGCTCGATCTCCGCTGCGAACGCCCCGGCATCGACGTCGCCGACGGCCCAGAAGATCGCGTTGCGCGGCACGAAACGCTCCGCCCAGTAGGCGAGCGCATCTTCGACCCGCAATGCGGCGAGGGTCTCCGGCGAGCCCGACTCGGGCAGTCCGTAGCGATGCCCCTGGTACAGGGCGCGCAGGAAATGCCAGCGGATCAGCGTCGACGGCTCGTCGACCGCGGCGGCGAGTCCCGCGAGATGTTCACCGCGCGCCTTCTCGAACTCCGCCGCCTCGAAGCGCGGGCGCAGCGTCACGTCGGCGAGGATCTCCTCGAAGAGCGCCCGGTCCCGCGACAGGCCCGAGAGCGAAACCGTCGTCGAGTCCCAGCTCGCCGCGATCCCGAGCGACGCGCCGGCATCC
>CAUJGH010000382.1 GCA_963169575.1 Myxococcota bacterium
CAGCACGTGCGGATTGGCGGGGAACTCGAGCGTCCAGGTCCCGTCGCCGTTGTTGCTGGCGGGGATCGGCAGGAAGCGCTGGTCGGTGTTGAGGTGATGGGTCGTGCCCGACAGGCGGACGATGGAGAAGGCGCTGGTCGAGGCGCCGGTCGTCACGACCAGCGACTCGCCCGCGCGCACCTGCGTCGCCGGCGGGAGGGAGAGGCTCGGCCGGATCGCAGGGGTGTCGTCGTCCTCGAACAGATAGGGCGGCGAGAAGATCTGGCCGTCGAGATGGTTCGCGGCGCAGCCGTTGCCGCAGGCACCGCCGCCGGCGGAGAGCACGCGGCCGTCCTTCAGGAGCAGGGCGATGGAGTGGTAGTTGCGGGGAATCGCGAGGCTGTCGACGATCCGCCAGGCGTCCGCTTCCGGGTCGTAGATCTCGGCGGGCAGGACCGAGCCGTCGTCGGTGAAGATCCGCGCGACGGTATTGCCGCCGACGACGAGCAGCTCTCCGTTCGGGAGCGTCACGGTGTTCGAGAGCGCGCGCGGGAAGTGCATCGGCGCGCCCTGCGTGATCGTCGGCGCGGGGCCGTTCAGGTCGATGCGGTAGACGTGGTTGACCGAGGTCGGCTGGGCGAGGCGGCGATCGGCGCCGCCGATCAGCAGGACCTGGCCGGGCCCGTGGGTCACGGCGTTGCCGTACATGCGCGCCACGTTCCCGATCGGCTGACCGAGGACGACATTCGCCTCGCCGCCGACCGGATCGAAGCGATGCCAGGTCGGCGTCGGCCCCGCCTGGAGGATGTCGCCCTGGGGCGCGACGGCGAGATGGGCCCACCACTCCTGCGTCAGCGCGCCGCTCGGATTCGGAGCTGTGTTGATCGCGTTCTGCTCGCTGACGAGGGTCTGCATGCTCGCGTTCGGTGTCGCGGTCCAGGCGTTCGTCGCCGGGTCGTAGATCTCCGAGCGATTGCCCGCGTCCTTGCCGAAGCTCGAGAAGATCCGATTGTCGGGCAGGGTCACGTTGGTGCCGTACCAGCGCAGATCGATCATGTTCGCGAGCGGCGACCACGAGAGCGTCGCCGGGTTGAACGCACTGGTGCGCCGATCGCTCGGGTTGCCGCCCGAGGCGACGATCGTACCGTTCTCGAGCGTCGCGATGCCGGCGCAGAACATGTCGTGGAAATTGCTGTCGACGGTCTGGAACGTTTCGGTTTCCGGATCGAAGACCGACGCGTGGGTGAAGGTCGGTCCGCTCGGAAACGCGTTCGTCTCCGTCGAGGACCAGGAGAGGACCCGTCCGTCGGGCAGGTTCGCCGCGGAGATCGCGATCTCCGGCCATTGGATCACCGGTCCCCAGGACCCGAACTCCGACTCGTTCGCGCCGGTGTAGGCGAGCTGTCCGTTCGCCGGAATCGGCTCGAAGCTCGGATTGCCCGTCTGGTAGCCGACCTCGAGGATCTGCCCGCCGGTCCGCTCGAAGAACTCGACGCGGAGCGTGTGGCTCCCCGCGGCGAGCTGACGGCTCCCCTGAACGACGCGCGGGGCATGGAGGCCGTCGTTGTCGACGACGAGGATGCCATCGATGTACAGCCTCGAGCCGTCGTCCGAGTTCGTGGAGAACGCGTAGAGCCCGGGCGTCGCGACCTGCAGCGTGTTCGTGAAGACGAGTGCGAAGTCGTCGACCCGCGACGTGACGCCGACGCCGATCGTCGACGAGGTGCCCAAGGCCACGGGCGTCAGCGCCGCGAAGTTCGGCAGCACGTTGAAAGCGCCGGCATAGACCTGGTAGTCGAAGAGCGCCGCTGCCGGCCGCGCGCCGCCGACGAGCATCCCGAGCGAAGCCGCGAGCAGCAGGAACGAGCGGTGCCATCCCGCTGGGAAGCCCGTCGCGCAAACGAGTCCCCGCGACCCGGCCGCCCGGGACCACCCCATCTGCCGCATCATTTCCGTCCGCCCGGTGAGTGTCCTGAAGCACGGTTCATGGATCACCGTACCATGATGCCGATTCGACGGGTCGGAAATTCAGTCGGTCGGACTCGAGTTGCCGGTCCGCGCGCTAGGCGGCGCGAGCCAACGCGCGTCGGCGGCGATCTCCCCGTCGAGACTGTGCAGGAACTGCACCAGCGCTGCTGCCTCCGCGTCGCTGAGGACGAGCGGGAGCAGCTCGTGGCCGCCGAAGCCGTTCGGACCGGATGAGGCGTTCGGCGGCGGGACGCGATAGTGGTCGACGACCTCGGCCAGGGAGGCGAAGCGGCCGTCGTGCATGTAAGGCGCGGTGCGGCCGAGGCCCCGAAGGGTCGGTGTCTTGAACTTGCCGGTCTCGGCATCGAGATGATCGCGGCGAACGAACTGGATTTCGCGGCACTGCTCGGGCGGTGCGTCGCTGAACACGCCGAGGCAGTTGAACGGGTCGATCAGTGCGGCCTGCAGGCCGAGGAAGCGGCCGAAATCGGGCAGCGGGCTGCCGTCTGCCGACTGATCCGTGCCGACATGGTGGAAGCCCTGGTTCGTGAAGAGAGGACCGTTGTGGCAGCGCAGGCATTGGGTCCGCCCGGCGTCGAGAAAGAGAGCCAGTCCGGCTCGCTCGGCGGGCGTCAGGGCTGCGGCGTCGGGGACGGGCTCGCGCGATTCTGCGCCCTCGCCGCCGCCGGCATCAGCCTTCGCTTCGTCCGTCCGGGACAGGCTCCGGACATAACGGTCGAAGCGGCTCGGGCCCGGGACGAGCCGCCGCTCGTAGGCGGCGATCGCCTTGCCGATCTGCGCGAAGGCGAGGTCGATCGCCCGGCGATCCGCCTCCGCGAGGCGGAACCACGCATCCTGGGTCGCCGCGTCGCCGAAGGGGCTCGCGCGCCTGGGCAGTCGCGCGAGGTCGCCGGGGATCGGTGGTCCAGCGAAGACCGCCTCGTAGAGCGCCGACGCGGCCGGGTCCCGCGCGACGTGCAGCACGACCTCGAGCCGGCTCACGTTCATCTCAGCAGCCGACTCGAAGGGCGCGAGCGCCTGCGACCAGAGGCTGTCACGGCGACCATCCCAGAACTGCCAGGGCGACCAGGCGGCCCCGACGACGGTCGGCGTATTGCGGGTCGTCTGCGCGATGCCCTGCGCGACCCGGCGACCGTCGCTGAAATGGCGATCGGGCAGATGACAGGTCGCGCAGGCGATCTGGCCGTTCGAGGAGATCCGGGGCTCGAAGAAGAGCAGATGGCCGAGCTCTGCGGCCCGTGGATCGTCGGCGACCCGATTCGAGGGATCCCGGGGCACCCCCCCGAGCGCATCGATCGACATCGAGCGCATGAGCGCGACCTGATCGGCGCGCCATCCGTCGACCTCGATCGGCCCGGCCCTCGAACGGGCCTCGCCGCTGACGTCGCTCGGGGCGCCGCCGTCACGCCGATCGCCGTCGCGTTCGAGGCAGCCGGCCCCGAGCGACACGATCAGCATCGCGGCGATCGCGAACTCGAACGCGCCGCCTCGGCCGGCAACGCGCTGGGCGGGGACCGAATCGTGCGGGAGCGCGCCGTGCGCGCGGTGCATCGCCATCGTGCACGAGGATGACGCGTGCGATCGGACCGGGCGAGGGCCTCGGCGCGCCACTGTCCGTCTTCGATCGCGCAATCTTCTGGTCGATCGGACGGGATTCGGAGGCGTCGACTGGCGCGCGGTCGGACGTCGTGCGTAGGATCGGTCGGCAAGGCTCCGCAGAAGTCGACGGAGCAGGCAAGGCAACGACGATGCGCGCTCTCCAACTTTTTCTTCCGATCGCGGCGCGGGCGCTCGTTTGCACGCGTCGGATCATTCGTGCAGGCCTGACGCTGATGGCCGTGGCGACCTTGCTCGCGTGCGGCGACGGAGGTCGGAGTCGGGAGGCGGATCGCTCCGCGGCGCCGACGGCCGACGCGGCGGCAGAGGCGTCGATCGCCCCCGCATCCGAAGCTCCGGTGGCCGGAGCGATCGAGGAGCAGGGACTCGAGGCCGTGAGCGCGGGCGGTCGCTATCGCATCGGGATCCGTCCGGAGCTCGGAGCGGCTTCGATCGGCGTGCTGCACGCCTGGCGGGTCGACGTTTCGCTGCCCGATGGGCGCGCGACGGAGGTCCGCGAGCTGCGGTTCGACGGCGGCATGCCGCAACATGGCCACGGCTTCGAGACGGCGCCCCGGGTGACGGCCCGACTCGGTCCTGCGGCCTTTCGCGTCGATGGCGTGCGCTTCTCCATGGCCGGGGATTGGACGATCCGCGTCGACGTCGCGGGCGCGGTCGGAGTCGACTCGGCGAGCTTCGTCGTCGACGTCGGCCCCTGACGGATCGAATTCCCGTCGGCGAGCGGCGGCAGGAGCTCGAGGTCCATCGCCGGAAGGAGCAGGACTGCGAGCAACTTCGTGTGACCGGTCTCCGCTTCGGGCCGATGACGCGCGAGGTGCGGCGCTTGCGGGGCCCTGCCGAACGCGGCGACCCCGGGTCATGAAAATTCCGATTCGACCCCTCTCGTGAAACCACAAATAATTCGATAACTATGGAAATATGGAAAAGCAGGACGTCCTCGCGGCCCTGGCCGCCCTGGCCCACGAAACCCGGCTCGACGTGTTCCGCCGCCTCGTGCGCGCGGGGCCGGGCGGAGTCGCGGCAGGCCGTGTCGCGAGCGATCTCGGGATCCCGCCGGCGACGCTCTCGTTCCATCTGAAGGAGCTGCGGAGCGCGCGGCTCGTAACGGGCGAGCGCGAAGGGCGGGTCATCCGGTACGCGCCGGATTTCGGCGTGATCGGGGAGCTCGTTGGCTATCTCGGCGAGAACTGTTGTCGCGACGGGAGCGGGTGCGGTCCCCTCGCCGCCGCGAGGGCCGGGGTGTCCCCGGCTTCGAAGAGGCCCCGAAACGAAGAGCGCGCGGGAAGCGCGAAGAAGCCTGCCCGGAGCAGGAGAGGAGTTCATCGATGAGATTGCAGCTCGCCCTCAACGTCGACGACATCGATCAGGCGGTCGATTTCTATTCGAAGCTCTTCGATACGCAGCCCGCCAAGCGCAAGCCCGGCTATGCAAACTTCGCGATCGCCAATCCACCGCTCAAGCTCGTTCTCTTCGAGGTGAAGGACGCGCCGGAGCGGATCAACCATCTCGGCGTCGAGGTCGAAGCCGGTGAAGAGGTGACCGCTGCGACCGAGCGGCTCAAGGCAGCGGGCCTCGAGACGCTCGTCGAGGACGAGACGACCTGCTGCTATGCGAAGCAGGACAAGGTCTGGGCGATCGAGCCGCAGGGGCTGCGCTGGGAGTGGTACAGGGTGCTCGAGAACAGCGAGACGTTCGGTGCGGCCCCGGCCGGGCTCGCCGTGCCGGGTTCGTCGTCGGTGCAGGACCACGGCGGCGACGCAGCGCCCCGCAAGGGCGAAGTCTGCTGCGGTTAGGCGGGGACTCGGCCGCGAGGTCCGGGCCCGGTTCGTCCGGGCTCTTCGCTGCTGCCCGCGGTTGCCTGCCCTTGCGGCGGTGGCGAGGCTTCGGCACCGCCGTCAGGGCTGAACGGCCGGCGGCCGGACCCGCCAGAGCGCCGCGAGCGAGAGCAGGATCAGCGCGAGGAAGACGGAGAAGGCGATCCGATAGCTGCCCGTCTCGTCGAAGATCCAGCCCGCGAACGGGGTGCCCGTCGCGACGAGCGGCGTCATCAGCATCGTCTTCATGCCCATCATCGGACCGAAGGCGGCAGGACCGAAGGTCCGAGCGAGCAAGGCTGCGGACAGGGGCAGGTTGCCGCCGATCCCGAGGCCGAGGATCGCGGTGATGCCCTCGAGCGCGAGGCTCGTCGGAAGCAAGAGGATTCCGCCGAGCGCGACGACTTCGAGCATGATCGAGACCGCGTAGGCGGTCTGCACGCCGGCGCGATCGGCGAGGCGGCCGAACACGATCTTCCCGAACGCGGCGGCCGTCGCCATGATCGCGAGCAGTCTCGACGCGCGCAGGGGCTCGACGCCTGCGTCCGTCGCCATCGCGACGAGGTGGGTCACGACGACGCTCGAGAGCATGAATCCGACGCCCGTGATGAACGCGATCAGCCAGAGGTTGGAGTTGCGCAGGGCGGAGCGGGCGCCGCCGGGGGCCGGAGTCGCGCTGGCATTCGGCGAGCCCGGCAGGACCTGCGCCGACGGCTGGGCGGCCGGGCTGGGGGCCGCATGGGGAGAGGCATGGGGAGCCGCATGGGCGGCCGGCGGGGTCGACGAAGGCCCGGCGGCCGGCGACGCGACTCCGTCCGGGTGCAGACCGCGATCGGCGGGTCGGCCGACGATCAGCCAGGCGAGCAGCGGCGCGACGGCGAGGATGACGAGTCCGAAGCCGAGATAGACGTTTCGCCAGCCGTGCTCGCCGAAGAGGGAGACGGTGAGCGGCGCCATGACCATCCCGCCGAAGGAGGCGCCGATCTGCGAGATGCCGAGCGCGGTCGCGCGGCTCTTCGAGAACCAGTTCACGACCAGCGTCGACGCGCCGACACCGGAGAGCGTTCCTGCGGCGTAGGCCATGAGCAGCGGGTAGACGACATAGAGCTGCCAGAGCGACGTCGCCTGCGAGATCGCGCAGAATCCGAGCCCTGCCGCCAGGGCGCCCGCCGGGATCAACAGGCGGAGATGGCCGCTGCTCGCCAGCCGGCCGACGAGGGGGGCGATCGCCGCCCCGGCCCAGGGCATCACGAAATGGATGCCCGACACGCCGAGCCGACCGGCCTCGAATTCGACGGTCCATTCCTTCAGCGCGACGCCGAAGGTGTAGAAGATGACGCCTGCCGAGACGAATTGCGTGACGAAGGCGACGCCGACCATGACCCAGCCGTAGAACACGCGGACCCCCTTCGGCGACAGCCGGCCGAGGCGGTGAGCACGCCGGGGGCGTCGCCTGGCCTCGATCGACGCGACGATACACGGCGGTGGCCCGCCGCGCGTCGAGGCTGTTATCGTCGTCGCACCGCAGCGATGGGATGCCGGGCGCCCGCCGTGCCGCGGGCCGTCGCCGCCCTCATGAATCGTTCGCGCCGCGAGCACGAACGAGAGCACGAACCAGAGCACGAACCAGAGCACGAAAAAGGAGCAGGACATGGACGCCTACGAGGCCCTCTATACGACGCGCGCGATGCGGCGGCTCAAGAAGGATCCGATTCCCGAGTCCGTCCAGAAGAAGATCCTCGACGCGGCGATCCGGGCTCCCTCGGGCGGCAATACGCAGGGCTGGCGCTTCCTGATCGTCGACGATCCCGCCGTCAAGGCGAACCTCGGCCCGCTCTACCGCAGCTGCATGGACGTCGTCTGGGGCTCCTTCTACAAGTCGCGGCGCGATGCGGCCGAGGCGGCGCCGAAGGATCCGGAGTCGATCGAGTTCATGAAGATGTACCGCTCGGCGGACCATCTCGCGCAGCATTTCGAAGACGTGCCGCTGATGCTCTTCGCGTTCTGTCAGTTCGACACGTCGGGCGGATCGATCTTCCCCGCCGTCTGGAACGCGATGCTCGCGGCCCGCGTCGAGGGCGTCGGCAGCTCGCTGACGAGCGCGTTCTTTCTCAAGGTCGACGACCTGAAGAAGATCCTCGGCGTCCCCGACGAGGGCGGCTGGAACTTCAACTGTTGCGTGACCTTCGGCTATCCGACGGGCAAATGGGGCGTCGCCCCGCGCCGGCCCGCCCATGAGGTCGCCTATCGCAACGCATGGAACGCGCCGCTCGGCTTCGAGATCCCGGAGCCGCTCTGGAAGAAGGCATGAGCCGGCGCGCGCCGGCTCGGGCGTGGCGGGTCGCGTTCGTCCTGCTCGTCCTTGCGCTCGGGCTCGGGTGCGCGAAGCCGCTCCTGGAAGAGCGCTGGCTGGTCCTCGAGACGCCGCGCTTCGAGCTGATGACGACGCTCTCCGAGCACGAGGCGAGAGCCGTCGTGCGGGAAGTCGCGCGCATCGACGTCCTGATCGGTCGATTGACCGGCCTGCCGGAGTCGGCTGCGAAGGTTCCGACCCGCATCATCGCTCTCGCACGGCCGACGCAGCTCGCCGAGCTCCGCACGGCCCAGACGATCGGATTGCTCGCGCTGGGCATCCGCTCGAACATGATCATCGGTCACGCGCCCGCCGCCCATCGCTCGCTGGTGTCCGAGCGGGTGCTACATCAATACATCCATGCGGCGCTGCGCAGCCGGGACATGCGTCCCCATCCCGACTGGTACGAAGAGGGCCTCGTGACACTGCTGAGTGCCGCGCACGTCCGCGGCGATTCGGTCGCGATCGGGGATTTCCCGTGGAGCCTGAAGACGAACGCGCGCAGCCCGGCCTGGGGAACGGTCGACGAGCTGCTCGAGATTGGACCGGAGGACCGGCTCGATTCCGAAGAGCGCCGCTCCTTCCTCGCACAATCCTGGGCGCTCGTGCGGTACTCGAGCTCGAGCGCCCCGGGCCCCAGGCGACGCGGGAAGCCGGGCTGAGGCGCTATCTGGATCTGGTCGATCTCGGTGTCTCGCCGAAGGTGGCCTTCTCGAAGGCTTTCGGGATGACGACGATGCAGGCCGAGCGCCGCATCGAGCATGCGCTCTTCGACCGGGAGATCGAGATCATCGAGATTCCGCTCGTCGAGCTCGACGCATCGGAGCCCGCTCCGGCGATCCGGCCCGCTTCGCAGAACGAGGTCGCGGTCGCGCTCGGTGATGCACTGCTCGCGGCCGCCGACCCCGCTTCCGCGGAAACGCAGTTCCGGTCGGCACTCGCTCGAGAGGCGGGCGACGTGCGTGCGCACGCCGGTCTCGGCGAGGCGCTTCGCCGGCAGGCGCGTTGGAGCGAGGCGGAGGCGGAGTTCCTGCGGGCCCTCGACCTCGCCCCCGAAGAGCCGCAGCGCCATCTCGATCTCGGGGGCTTCTATGAGGCGCAGGCGCGCGCGGCCGACGACCCGGCATCGAGCAAGCGTCATCTCGCACGGGCGAGGATCCGTCGATCGCGCGCGACCATCTGAACCGCGCGGCCGCCGGCCATCCCGGCTCGACGGAGATCCTGCTCGCCCTCGCCGAAGCGCATCTCGCCGGTGGCGACGAGGCCGGTGCGAGAGTCATTCTGCAGCGTGCCCGCCCGGCCTGCGGCGAACGGGATTCCGGGATCACGATCGACGAGTCGATCGACGAGATTCGGGCCCGCCGCGCCGCGCTGGCCCGGAAAGCGCCGCCCGAATAGCGCGCGACCGGCCCGTCCCCTGCCGTCGCCACCTTCGTCCCGAGTCGACCCGGACGCGGCCGCCTGGAAGGCAGCCCGAGTCTTCACGGGCTGTGGCCCCATGCTGAGATCCCGACGGCGCATTTTCGAAGGAACGTCGTCGAAATCGGCCGCCCTCGGCCGTCATCCCGGAGAACGCCCGAATCCCGAGGAGAAAAACCATGTCCAGCCAGACCATCCGCCTTCACCGTGTCCTGCGCGCCCCCGCCGAGCGGGTCTACCGCGCCTTCCTCGATGCCGACGCCATGGCGAAGTGGCTGCCGCCGAACGGCTTCACCGGCCGTGTCGACCGGATGGAGGCCCGGGTCGGTGGCCGCTACCACATGGCCTTCACGAACTTCACGACGGGCAACAGCCATTCGTTCGGGGGCGAGTATCTCGAGCTGAAGCCGAACGAGCGCATCCGCTATTCGGACGCGTTCGACGACCCGAACATGCCCGGGGAGATGGAGACGACGGTCTCGCTGAAGCCGGTCTCGTGCGGGACCGAGATCGAGATCGTGCAGACGGGCGTGCCGGAGATGATTCCCGCGGACGCCTGCCAGCTCGGCTGGCACGAATCGCTGACCCTGCTGGCGAAGCTCGTCGAGGCGGAGATCCCGGATTAGGCCAGACGAGCGCGCCGGCGAGCGCGCCGCTCTCGTTCGCTACCTAACGCTTCGCCTTCTCGATCAGGACCCCGTCCTTCTTGATCTCCCCGACCTCGTGCACCGCCCCGAGCTCCTCGTCGAGGTAGCTCGGGCCCTGCGCGGTCGGCAGGAACCAGCCCGTCGGGCACATGGTCAGGATTTCGACGAACGAGAAGCCCTGGCCCTTCATCTGCGAGGCAAAGGCGCGATCGAGGAAGCGGCGTGCGCGGGCGACGCCCTTGGCGTCGTGGACCGAGGCGCGGGCGACGTAGGCCGTGCCTTCGAGCTGGGCCAGCATCTCCGAGATCAGGATCGGGTAGCCGTCGCGCTTCGCATCGCGCCCCTCGATGGTGTTCTTCGTGCGCTGGCCGAGGACGGTCGTCGCCGTCATGTGGCCGCCCGTTTCGCCGAAGACGCCGTTGTTGAGGAGGATGCAGGTCACCGACTCGCCGCGGGCTGCGGTATGGATCACCTCCTGCAGACCCTCGTTCACCATGTCGCCGTCGCCCTGGAGCGTGAAGACGAGGCAGTCCGGTCGCATGCGCTTGGCGCCCGTCGCGACCGACGGCGCGCGGCCGTGCAGCGCCTGGATGAGATCGATGTCCATCAGGCTGGTCAGCGCCGTGTAGCAGCCGATGCCGATGACGCCGATCGTCTTCTGGCCGAGGTTCATGCCGTCGATCGCATCGAGGATCTGGCGCAGGGCGACGGGCTCGCCGCAGCCGGGGCAGAGGTCGTGCTCGCCCATCAAGGTGAGGGCGGGCTCGAAATCCCCGGTCTTGCGGCTCGGCGCGTCGGGCGGGGCGTCGGTCTGGATCACGCGCAGGCGGTCGTCGCTGCTTCGCTCGTCGCTCATGCCACTACTCCTCTCGAGACGGGTCGGCCCTGATGGGCGTCGCGGGCGCGCGACGCGATGCGTTCGCTGTCGAGCAGTGGGCCGATGCCGAAGCTCGCGGCGTCGGTCGAGATGCCGCCGATGGGGACGACCGGATGGCTACCGTTCAGCGCGAGGCGCACGTCGTCGATCATCTGCCCCGCGTTCTGCTCGAGGCAGGCGACGAGGCGACAGCCCTTCGCCGCGCGGGCGAGCGCCTCGGAGGGAAAGGGCCAGAGCGAGATCGGGCGGAAGAGGCCGACCTTCAGCCCCTCGGCGCGCAGCTGCGCGATCGACGCCCGGGCGAAGCGCGCGAGGGTTCCGAAGGCGACGATCAGCATCTCGGCGTCGTCGGCGTCCTCGACCTCGAAACGCTGCTCGGCGGCCTCGATCCGCTGCTCCTTCTCCCAGAGCTTCTGCCAGAAGGCGCTCGGATCGATGCCCTTGCTGCCCTTCTCCATGCCGATCGGGTTCAGATTGCGAGAGCGGCCCGTGCCGCCGAGGCTGCCGTCGACGGCCCAGTCCTTCGGCGGGAGGGCGCCGTAGTCGCGGCGCTCGATCGCGACGGCCTCGCAGGTATGCGCGAGCAGATAGTCGCCGTAGATCAGCACCGGATGGCGCCAATGGTCCGAGAGGTGGAAGGCGAGCTGGACGAGCTCGACGGCCTCGCCGACGCTCTGGGGGGCGAGCACGATGTGGCGATAGTCGCCGTGGCCCCCGCCGCGGGTCGCCTGGTAGTAGTCGCTCTGGCCGCGCGACATGTTGAAGATCACGATCGGGATCTCGGCGCGCGTGATCTCCGACATCGATTCCTGCATCAGCGCGAGGCCCTGGCCCGTCGAGCCGGTCGCCGCGCGAAAGCCCGTCGCGGCGGCGCCCCAGGCCTGGCCGATCGCCTCGAGCTCGCTCTCGGCGTTGATGCAGTGGCCGCCGACGTCGGGGAGGCGGCGCGCGAAGTTCTCGAGCACCTCGGTGAAGGGCGTCATCGGATAGCCGGTGAAGAAGCGGCAGCCGGCGGCGATCGCGGCTTCGGCGATCGCTTCGGAGCCCTCCATCAGGCGTCGATTCGATTTCGCTTCCGGCATCAGCGGATCTCCTGCGCGATGGGGAGCTCGCGCGTATCGGCCTTCGACGCACCGCTCGCCGGCAGCGCGACCGGTCGGTCGCCGTCGAGGCGGTAGATCTCGAAGCAGTAGTCGGGGCAGACGAGCAGGCAGGCGCCGCAGCCGGTGCAGCCTTCGAGCAGCTCGGGGACGAGATAGCCGGAGGCGTTGCGGCGCGTCGACATGCGCAGCACCTGCGGCGGGCAGGCGGGAATGCAGAGCTCGCAGCCCTTGC
>CAUJGH010000383.1 GCA_963169575.1 Myxococcota bacterium
GCCAAGCGCCTCGATGCAGACGTCTGCTCGATCTACACGATCGACGCCGAGCAGCAGAAGCTGATTCTCGCGTCGACGATCGGCCTGGATACCCTCGCGGTCGGTTCGGTCGAGATGCCCATCGGCCAGGGCCTCGTCGGCCTGGCGGCCGAGCGCGGCGAGCCGATCGCGATCGAGTATGCCCGTGAGCATCCGAGCTACCGCTACTTCCCGCAGACGGGCGAGGAGCGCTTCACGTCGCTGCTCGCAGCGCCGCTGGTCGTCCAGAGCGCGGTGATCGGCGTGATCGTCATCCAGACCGTCGAGGCACGGCGCTTCGACGAGCCCGACATCGAGCTGCTCCAGACCTGCGCTTCGCTGCTCGCGCCGGTCGTCGTGAACGCCCAGCTGCTCGACCTGATGGCGTCGGGCGAGGACTACCGCGGCCATATCGTGGCGCGCATCGCGGAGGCGTCCGGGGAGCGGCGATCGCGGGCCGGGAGCCCGCGTCGGGCGCCGCGGCAGGACAAGAACGTGACCCTGCGCGGCCTCGCGACGGCCCGGGGCGTCGCGATCGGGCCGATCTTCCGGATGGATCATCAGGTCGATCTCGACAAGATCGAATATGCACCGGCCGCCGACGTCGCGAAGGAGCACGCCGACTTCGCGGCAGCGATGGGGGAGGCGCGGCGCGAGATCGCCGAGATGCGCGACGTCGTCCGGGACCGCTTCGGTCCGGAGTTCGCGGCCGTCTTCCACACCCAGATCCAGATCCTCGAAGACAAGGGCTTCGTCCAGAACGTCCGCCAGGCGATCGACGAGACCCGCAATGCGCGCGACGCGCTGAAGAAGGTGCTCGGGACCTATCGCAAGACCTTCGAGCGGATCGAGGATCCGTACTTCCGAGAGCGGGGGACGGACATCGCCGACGTCGGCCAGCGCGTGATGCAGCGCCTGCTCGGCGTGCGGGATCATCTCGAGCCGATGCAGCGCGGCTCGGTCGTCGTGGTCGATCAGCTGCTGCCCGCGATCTTCGCCCAGCTCGAGATGGACAAGGTCGCGGCGATCGTCGCCGAGCACGGCGGTCTGACCTCCCACGGCGTCATCTTCGCGCGCACGCTCGAGATCCCCGCGGTGACCGGTGCGACCGGTCTGCTCGCCCTCGCGCGCAGCGGTGAGCAGGCGATCGTCGACGGTGCGACGGGCACGATCTATCTCTCTCCCGACGATGGCCTGACGCGCGAATTCGAGCAGGCACAGCACCGCCACGAAGTCGCCGTCGAGCATCTCGACGCGCTCCGCGAGCGTCCCGCCGAGACCCTCGATGGCCGCCGCATCAAGCTCTCCGCCAACGCCGGCCTGCTCGCGGATCTGCGGCTCGTCGACAAACACGGCGCCGAGGGCGTCGGCCTGTTCCGGACCGAGCTGCTCGCGCTCGCCCATCGCGGCTTCCCCTCCGAAGAAGAGCAGCAGCAGCTCTACCAGCGCGTCGTCGAATTCCTCGAGCCCCGCATCGTCACGATCCGCACCCTCGATCTCGGCGGCGACAAGGGCATCCCCAACATCGGACTCGACGACGAAGAAAATCCCCAGCTCGGCTGCCGCTCGATCCGGCTGACGCTCGAGAATCCGAGGGCGTTTCGGGCCCAGCTCCGCGCCATCCTGCGCGCCAGCACGCTGGGGAACCTGCGGCTGCTGCTGCCGATGATCGGCAGCCTCCACGAGCTGCGGGCGGCGAAGCAGGTCATCGAAGACGTGCGCCGGGAGCTCGATTCCGAGGGCAGCCCCTTCGACGCGGGGCTCCAGATCGGCATCATGATCGAGGTGCCTTCGGCCGCGCTGACGGCCGGCGTCCTCGCGGCGGAATGCGATTTCTTCAGCATCGGGACCAACGACCTGACCCAGTACACGCTCGCCGTCGATCGCGGCAACGAGCGCGTCGCGCATCTCTACGACGCGCTCCATCCGGCGGTGCTCCAGCTGATCCACATGAGCGTCCGGGCGGCGAACGATGCGGGCATTCCCGTCTCGGTCTGCGGCGAGATGGCGACGAATCCGCTGGCCGTCCCGATCCTGGTCGGCCTCGGTCTATCGGAGCTTTCCGGGACGCCGGCGGCGATCCCGGTCGTGAAGGAGATCGTGCGCGCCCTCGATACGGCGCTCGTCGAGGCGGATGCCCGGGCTGCCTTGCGGGCGCGGACGGCGGCCGAGGTCCATGCGATCGCGGCGGCGCGGCTGCGCGCCTCGGGGCTCGTCGGCCATCCGGACATCGGGAGCTGGCTCGGGCAGCTGCTCGAGAATACGGTGGCCCCTAATCCGCCGCGCTCCGATCCGGCCGGCCGAGCCGGTCCTCGGCGCGGCGCCGGAGTTCCGTGAGGCGCGCGCCGACCTCTTCCGCCTGGCGCCGCTCGTCCGAACGGTCCGGCTCGGGGGGCGGGTCGATCGGCTCGCCGAAGGCCAGGACGACGCGCGCGAAGGGCAGGGGCAGCAGCGTCTGATCCCAGCTCCGCAGGCGGAGTGCCGGACGCGCAGCGACCGCGACCGGCTGGATCCTTGTGGCCGAATGTCGCGCGAGCGCGACGATCCCGGGCTTGGCGACGCCGGCCGGACCGCGAGGGCCGTCGACGAGGACGGCGACGGTGGTCCCGGCCTCGAGCTGGTGGAGCAGGCCCATGAAGGCCGCCGTGCCGCCCCGCGAGCTCGAGCCGCGGGCGGACGGGGCGAAGCCGAGCGCGTGCAGCGTCGCTTCGACCAGGCTTCCGTCCCGGCTCCGGCTGACGGCGACGCAGTACCCCGCCCCGCGGAAGAGCCAGGCCGCGACGACGAAGGATTGATGGAGCAGGGCGGCGAGGTGGGGCCCTGGGACGGGCGTCCCGTCGGCACCGAGGCGCGGGTCGCGGCCGAGGATCTCGATGCGCCAGGTCGCGCCGATTCCGCGCAGGAGCAGGGCGGTCAATCGCCCGAAGGCGAGCAGGGCGAGGCGCCGAATCATCGACTCGTCCTCGCGGTGCTGCAATGGGTTGCAGCCGATCCTGCCGACGATGCGGGCCGCGGGGCTGTGTGGTACCCGTTGGCCGGCCGACTGGCCCGCCCCGGATGTCGTCCCTCTTTCCATCGCTCGCTTCGAAGCCTGCTTCGAGGCTCGCCGACAAGCGAGCGGCCATCGAGATCATGAGCGCGTCCGTCCTTCACACCGCCCGCAACTACCTCGACCTGACGAAGCCGCGGCTGCTGCCGATGGTGCTTTTCACGGGCTTGCCCGTCCTCGGGATGGCGGCGGGGGGCTGGCCCCGCTTCGGATTCGCGGCGTTGGTGCTCTTCGGGATCGCCCTCGCGGCGGCCTCCGCCAATACGCTGAACGCCTACATCGAGCGCGACAAGGATTCGCTGATGGAGCGGACGAAGTCGCGGCCGCTGCCGGCCGGCCTGATCGCCCCGCGCGAGGCGCTGCTCTTCGGCCTCTTCCTCGGCGTGGCGTCGACCGTGCTGCTCTACGCGGTCAGCGGTCTGCCCGCCGCCCTCGTCGGCGTCGCGAGCATTCTCTTCTACGTCTTCGTCTACACGATCTGGCTGAAGCCGCGTTCGATCTGGAACGCGGTGATCGGTGGCGCGGCGGGGGCAGCGGCGCCGCTGATCGCCGACGCCGCGGTCAACGGGACGATCGGACTCGCGGGCTGGTCGCTCTTCGCGATCGTCTTCTTCTGGCAGCCGCCGCATGTCTGGGCGATCGCCCTCTATCGCAAGGCCGATTACGCGGCGGCAGGGATCCCGATGCCGCCCTCCGTGATCGGCGACGAGGCGACGCGGCGCCGGGTCGTCGCCTATACCGCCGGGCTGCTGCCGGTGACGGTCGCGCCGTATTTCTTCGGGCTCGTCGGGCCGATCTATTTCGCGGTGGCGGGCGGGGCCGGGCTGTGGTTCCTCTACCGCTCGGTCCGCCTCTTCCAGGAGCGGACGGACGAAGCGGCGCAGGGCGTGTTCCGCGTCTCGCTCGTCTTCCTCTTCGCCGTCTTCCTGGCGATGCTCGTGGATCTGACGCTGCCCTTCTGATCTTTCGGATCTCAATTCTCCGCCTCGAGCGTCGCGAGGAAGCTCTCCGACTCCCGGATCGACGCGTCGATGTCGCGAATCAACGCGTCGACGTCGCCTTCGATCTCGCCGAGGGAGCCGGAGAGCGAGGCGATCGCCCGGGCATTCAGGTTGTGCTTGAGGAAGAGCACCTGATCGCGGAAAGCCGTCAGGACGGGCGGCATCTTGCCCTCCGCCTTCTTCATCGCGCCGATCAGCTTCGTGTATTTCGCCTTCGTGTCCCGCAGGCTGCGGCTGCTCTGGGATTTCAGGCTCGCGTTCTGCATCGAGTCGATCTCGCTCTGCCATTCGGCGAAGAGGTCGCTCGAGACCTGTTCGATCGAAGCGATCCGGTCGCGCACGTCCTGCGCGCGCGCCTCGCTCCGCTCGTACTCCGCGTTCAAGCGATCGTGGATCGCCTCGAGGTCGCCGCCGTCGTGGCCGGCCACCTCCTTGAAGCGCTGATAGGTCGTCTTGAACTGCTCCTGGGCCGCCTGCTGCTCCTCGCGGCCGGATTCGATCCGGCTCTTCAGGATGTCGCGCTTGTGCTGGCCGAGCTGCTCCATCGCGCCGTAGTAGGCGGTCGTACAGCCTCCGGCAGCGAGCAGCGTCGATCCAGCGAGGACGATCGCGACGGCGAGCGTGGCGCTGCGCATGCGGCTAGACCGCCGCCCGAATCGCCCGGGCCGCCGTCCGGACTTCGTCGACGAAGATCGCGGGCTGCTCGAATGCGGCGAAATGGCCGCCCTTCTCGAGCACGTTGTGGTGGACGAGCTTGCCATAGCGCGCCTCGCACCAGCGCCGCGACGCCTT
>CAUJGH010000384.1 GCA_963169575.1 Myxococcota bacterium
CCGAGGTGTCCTCCGCGACGACGATCACGCCCCGGCGCGCGGGCTCCGCGAGCGTGAGCAGCAGGATCGGCACGACGACGAGTCCCGGCAATCCGACGAAGAAGAAGACCTTCTGCCAGCCCTCGACGGCGCCGAGGAGCGGCAGCTGCCAGGCCTCGGTCCCGCGCAGGCTCGCCACCGCACGTCCACCGAGCATGAACGCCAGCCCCGAGCCGAGATAGATCCCGCTCGCATAGACCGAGATCGCCCGGGCGAGCTTGGCCGGAGCGAAGACGTCGCTGATGATCGAATAGGCCGAGGGCGAGAGCGAAGCCTCGCCGATGCCGACACCGACCCGCATCGCCGCCATCTGCCAGAATTGCCGGGCGACGCCGCAGCCGACGGTCATCAGGCTCCAGACGCCGAGGCCGAAGGCGATGACCCGCGTGCGGTTCGCGCGGTCGGCGAGCCGTCCGAAGGGGAACCCGAAGAGCGTGTAGAAGACGGCGAAGGCGGGCCCCATCAGGAAGCCGACCTGCCAGTCGCGCTCGATCGCGAGGCCCTGCTTCAGGTCGACGACCATCAACGAGAGGATCTGGCGATCGAGGAACGAGAGGACGTACACGAGCGTGAGGAGCGCGACGACATACCAGCCGTAGGCGTCCGAGCTCGGGAGCGAAGTCGGCTGCGCGCCGCCTTCGTCCCGCGCAGCCGGATCCCGCGCGTCAGGCGAGATACGAATGCTCGTCGATCGGCGCTTCGCCGCGACCGATCTTCTCCGCGCGCTGCCGGAGCGTCTCGCCCGCGCCCTCGATGCCGATCATCGAGACGAACTTCTCCGCTTCGAGATCCTTCAGCAGCGACTCGGCGAGCGCGTCGAGATCCTGGAACTCGATCTGCATGCCCGACTCTTCGGCCGCCTTCATGAAGGCGCCCATCAGATCCTCGGGCTGGCCCGACGGCTTCTCGCGGGCGAGCTCCTCGGGCCGATTGCGATCGCAATTCCAGATGCCCGTCTTGAGCACGCCGCCGGCCGGATAGAAGATCGTCGCCTTCAGCTGCGGATGCTGTGCGCGCAGCTGGGTCTCGAGGCATTCGGTGATGATCGAGACGCAGGCCTTGCTCGAGGCATAGACCGATTGTCCGCCGAGGGGAGCGATGCCGCCGTCGCCGGAGGAGGTGTTGATGATCCGGCCGGGCTCGCCGCCGGCGATCATGCGGGGCACGAAGGATTGGATGCCGTGGACGACGCCCATGACGTTGACGCCGTGGACCCATTTCCAATCGTTGACGGTCGTCTCCCAGACGTTGACCGAGGGCGCGCCGACGCCGGCATTGTTGAAGAGCAGATGACAGGCGCCGTGGGCCGCGTAGACCCGCTCGGCGAGGGATTCGACCTGCTCGGGCTTCGAGACGTCCGTCCGCACCCCGCGCACGTCGCCCAGCGGCGAAAGCTCGGCCAGCGCGCGATCGATCGCGCCCTGCTCGACGTCGGAGATCACGACCTTCACACCCTTGCGCAGGAGCCCCCGCGCGATGGCCTTGCCGATGTCGCCTGCGCCGCCCGTCACGACGGCGACCTTGCTCTTCCAATCGTTCATCGCGCTCTCCCCTTCGCGCTCTCGCGAGCTCGTTTTCGCTGCGCGGATGTCCCCACCGCGCCCCGCGCCGCATGCCCATTCGACCCGCCGCGCTCGGCCGCCCCGTCGCACGGGACTCGCCGGCGCGTCCGGCTAGACCCCGGCCGCCTTCATGACCCGCTCCATCCAGATCTCGCTGCGCGCGTTGAAGACCTTCGAGATCTGCGTCGGCAACGCCTGGAAGCCGTGCGGCGAATCGGGATAGACCTGCAGCTCGACGTCGACGCCCGCGCACGCGAGCAGCGGCGCCAGGAAGAGCGAGTCGTCCCGCAGATGGTCGAGACTGCCGACCGAGATCAGGCTCGGCGGCAATCCCGCGAGATTCGCGAAGAGCGGCGAGATGTCGGGGTTTCGGCGCGCCTCTTCGCTCAGGCCGGGCGTGAAGCAGTCGACCATGAAACGCAGCCCGTCCGGATCGAGCATGTCGGGATGCCCGCCGTTGCCGCGCTGCGAGGGCGTACCGTTCACGTCGTACCAGCCGAATACGAGATTGAGACCCAGCAGCCGATCGCCCTTCCGCAGGCGATCGCGCACGCGAAGGCCCGTCACGAGCGTCAAATGCCCGCCCGCGGATTCGCCGCCGATGAAGAGCCGGTCGGAGCCGAACTCGGCGAGGCCCTTGTCGAGCAGCCAGGCCGCGGCCGCCTCGCAGTCGTCCGGCCCAGCCGGATAGGGATGTTCGGGCGCCAGGCGATAGTCGACGGAGAGGACGGCGAGGTCGAAGCGGTCGGCGAGACGCTCGTTGGTCGCGTCGCCCATTTCGGGGCTGCCGAGGATCCAGCCGCCTCCGTGGAGATGGAGATAGAGGCCGCGGGCCCGGCCCTTCGGCCGGAACAGGCGCGCGGGGACCGGGCCGGCCGGACCGGGGATCGTCGTCGGCTCGGCGCGCTCGGATTTCGGGGCGTTCGCCGTGACGGCGACGAAGCCTTCGCGGATCAACCGCGCCCGGGTCAGGGGATCGAGGCTCGCATCGGGCTGCGAGAGCGCCGGCAGGTACTGGAGCATGTTGCGCGCTTCTTCACGCATGCCTTCGAGCTGCTCGTCCCAGAGCTTCATCGATCGACTCCCCTTCCCTCGTTGCGTTCCTTCTTCTGGCTTCGCTGCGCGCTGGGCATCGCTCGGGGCGACCGACCGCCGGGCACGGCCGGGCAAGTCTAGTCCGACGGTCCTGGAATTCACCTACCCCGATCCCGTGCAACGAAATGGGGCGGTACCCGTTCGAAACGCCTCGAGGACGCGCTCGATCGCGTCTCGCACCCGAAGCTGCGCTGCGCTTGCCGGTCCCGCTGCCGATTTGTTTCAACCCAGACGGAAGAAGCCCTCAAGCGATCCATCGAGGGTCCGATAGGAGGCCCGCAACCAAGGAGCCCCCATGCGACCCCCCTCTCGATTCAGCTTCACGATCCTCTCGGCCGTCTTCTTCGCAGCCCTCCTCGCCGGACAGGCGAGCGCGGGCAGCATCGAGGCCGCCCCGAATCAAGACCCGCTCGCCGCCTGGTCGAATTCCCGCGTCGAGCTCGACCAGCATTACAAGAACGCCAATGCCCGGGTCGATCAACGCCTCAATGTCCTGCTCACGGGCCCCACCCGGATGGAGTGCTCGAGCGATCAGGGCACCGGCTTCGAGACCTGCGTCGTCCGCACCGGCGGAACGCCGTCGTCCGTCCCGGCCTCGCTCGCCCGCAACTGATCGGCCCGGCCCCGGCCCGAAGACCGCATTCCCCCGCGCAACGCGCCGCGCGGGAGTCTGCTTGGTCGGCGGGAGGGATTACGGCATGTTCGGCCTCCGATCGGCGTCGCCTGGCGGCGCAAGGAGGGGAGCTTGGCATTCGTCGCGGTGGCCCGACTCGATGAGATTCCGCCGTCGCGCGGTCTGCGCGTGACGGCGGGCGGGATTGCGCTCGGGCTCTACCGCATCGGCGACGCGATCCACGCGATGGAAGACGCGTGCCCCCACGCAGGCTATCCGCTTTCGAAGGGCCGCTTCGACGACGGCATCATCGTCTGCTCTGCCCACGGCCTCCGCTACGACGTCCGCACCGGCTTCGACCCCGGTCACGCCGACGGCTTCCCGATCCCGTGCTTCCGCGTCCGGATCGTCGAGGGACGGGTCGAAGTCGACCTCGAGGATCGGATCAATGCGCCGCAGGCGCGTTCGGCTCGCCCCTCCCCGCCCCTCGCCCCGAAAAAAACGACGGCACCGTAACCTGCGTCGCGTCCTGCGCGTAACCGACTCGGGGGAGTCGCGACGCGAGGGGCATGGGATGGAATCGATCGAGTGGCCGCCGCGCCATTCGCGCTGGATTCGGCGCGGGCTCTCTGCAGCTCGCGGGATGCTGATCGGCTCGACGCTGGGCGGTGCACTCTGGCTGTTGCTCCTGGTCGGCGTGCTGGCTCTGCGGCTCGCGTTCGTGTCCTAGTCCATCCGGGGCGCCGTCCCGTGTGATCTGCCGGGCGTCGACACGTCAGCGCCATGCGCTCGCCCGATTGGTCCCCGGGACCCGATCCAGTAGCCTCGGTCGCACGAGTAACCTCGCGCCGGCCGGGAGCGTATGGACGAACGACGCCAGAGGGAGAACGAGCGCGAAGACGCCTGGCGGGCCTGGATGGTCGCGGCGCAGGCGGGCGACTCGGGCGCCTACGAGAAGCTGCTGCTCGAGCTGCTTCCGCGTGCGCGCCGGCAGGTCGGGGCGCGCATCTCGGATACCGCCGCGCGGGAGGACATCGTGCAGAACGCGCTCGTGTCGATCCACCGCGCCCGGCATACCTATCGGGCCGATCGGCCGTTCACGCCCTGGTTCAACACGATCGTCCGCAACGCGACGATCGATTGGGTTCGGATGCGCGCGCGCCAATCCTCCCGGGAGCTGCCGCTCGAGCCGGAATCCATGGCCGACCGCGCGGGCGGGTCCGGGCCGACCGAAGGCGACGACGCGCTCTCGCCCGATCTCGCGCGGGCGCTTTCGACGCTGCCGCCGGCTCAGCGCCAGGCGGTCGAGATGATCCATCTCGAAGGTCTCTCCGTATCGGACGCGGCGGCGCGCGCCGGCGTGACGAAGGGCGCTCTGAAGGTGCGCGCGCATCGCGGCTATCAGGCGCTTCGATCTCTGCTGCGCGGGAAGGACCGTTAGGCATGGCGAATGCCGAAGACCGGATCCGAACGCTCACCCAGTCGCTGCGTCCCGTCCGGCCGATTCCGCCTCTGCGCGCCGTCGTCGCGGCCGGCGCGATGCTCTGGCTGGCGATCGTTCTCGCGTCGCAATGGCTCGGCGACTCCCGGATCCGGCCCCTCGACCATCCCGACTGGTCGGATCCCGGCTTTCTCTCGATCCTCGCCGGGCTCGCGCTGGTCGCTCTCGGTGCCACGATCGCTGCGATCGCATCGTCCGTCCCGGGACGCGCGGCGACGACGCGCGCCGGGCTCGCATGCGCGGCGCTCGGCGGCCTGGTCGCGATCACGAGCGGGTTGCTGGCGACCCCGGTGGCGGACCTCGGCTTCGACGTCGAAGAGATCTTCGCGTGTCTTTCGTGCATCTCCCATTCGGCGATCCTGGGGATCCTGTCCGCCCTCGTGAGCTGCGGCTTCATCGCCTACGCGGTGTTGCGGCGACCGGGGGCCGCGACCTCGCTCGCGATCATCGGCGGTGTCGCCCTGGGCGCCATCGTCGTGCATGCGAGCTGCGAAGCGACGGGCGGTGCCCATCGGCTCGTCTCCCACGTGCTCGCGCCCCTGATCGTCGCGGCGGTTCTGACCCTCCCGGTCTCGCTGGCGACGCGACTGCTCTCGAATCGACTTCGACGAGATTGAGCGTCGGCCCGGGCCGCCCCCGCGTCCACTAGGCCGCGGGGCTCGGATCGGCGAGCCCAGCGAGGAGCTCCTCGGCGATCCAGCGCTCGAGCAGCGCGAGCACGAACCGGGGTCCCTCCGCGTCGCCGAGGGCATCCGAGGCGGAGCGGCAGATCGCCTCGAAATCCGCACCGCCGCAGACGAGCGAGAGCGCCTGCTCTTCGAGCGGAGCGACCGCGCGGTAGACGACCCGCTCGCGGCGACGATGGAACAAGATCTCCGTCTGCGCCGGCGCGATCTCCGGCAGCGCGCGATCAGCCGACCACGCCTCGTGGAGGATCTGGACGGGCCAGTCGAAACGAACCAGCCGAGCGGCGCGCACGCACTCGAAGCGCAGCAGAGGCCAGCGCTCGGGCGGAATCGTCGCCAGCGAAGCGCGCTCGAGCGTTCGATCGTCCGGCGCATCGAAGAGATCGACCAGCATCCATTCGAAGGCCGCGAGCTCGGCCGCGAAGGGCCAGCGAGAGAGCAGCGGCGCGACGACGGGGCCCGCCAGGAAGGCGGGAAAGCATTCGCCCGCGAAGCGAAGCGAGAAGCTGCGCGAGGGATGGGCCATTCCGTAGAGCTTCGCGAGATCGTGGAACGCATCGTCGCCGACCGCTGCCCGCAGCGCACCGAAATCCTCGCGCAGGACCTCATGGAGTCGCGCGAACTGGGCATGTTCGTAGATCCGGAGACGATCGCCGGCTGGAATGCCCCGAGCCGCGCGAATCTGATCCAAGAGGGAGAAGCCCTGCGTCCCGCCGGCGGCCAGAACGCGAGCGTCCGAATCCTCGGCGCGCGTGATGAAGCGCGCCAGCGATCGCTGCAGCTCGCGAAGCGGTGTCGATTCGCTCATGCGCTCCCCTCCCCCTCCGCCCCGACGCGTTCGAGGATCGCGCGAGCCCTGGCGGCTTCTTCCGCGACCCGCGCGAGCGGCGGGATCGATTCGTCCCACTCGATCAAGGTCGAGACCGGGCCGACGCGCCGAACGAAGCGTTCGTAGAGACGCCAGACTTCCTCGCGAACCGGACTGTCGTGGGTATCGACGAGCAGCGGCCCCGACTCGCTCGGACCCGCGAGATGAACCTGGAAGACGCGCTCACCGGGGATGGCGTCGACGAATTTCTCGGCGTCGAAGCCATGGTTGTGGGCCGAGACGAAGACGTTGTTGACGTCGAAGAGGATCCCGCAGTCCGCGCGCGCCGCGATGGCATTGATGAACTCCCATTCCGGCATCTCGTCGTCGCGAAAGGCGAGATAGGTCGAGACGTTCTCGAGCGCGATCCGCCGGCCGAGCCGATCCTGCACGCGCGCGATCCGGTCCGCGACGTGGTCGATCGCGGATTTCGTAAAGGGCAGCGGGAGAAGGTCGTGGAGAGAGCGGCCGTCGACGCCGGTCCAACAGAGATGATCGGTCACCCATTCGGGCTCGAAGCGCCGAATGAGGGCGCCGAGCCGCGCGAGGTAGTCGTCGTCGAGGGGATCGACCGATCCGATGTTCAGCGAGACGCCGTGGAGGGCGATCGGAAAGCGGGACCGCACGGCGTCCAGCATCCGCAGGGGACGACCGCCGGCGACCATGTAGTTCTCGCTGATCGCCTCGAACCAGTCGACGCCGAGACGCGCCGCGGAGGATTCGGCGAGAATCTCCGCGTAGTGCTTCGGGCGTAGCCCGACGCCGACACCGAGGAATTTCGTGGGGCGGGTGCTGGGCTTCGAGCGGTTCGTCATGCGGGTATCCGGGGACGTCCCGGGATCAGGCCGGGGAGATGGGGAGCGAAATGGGGCCTGATCCCGGGCATCCAGAGAGCGTTCAGTGCTTCTCTTCGTTCATCTTCGCCTTCGCCGCTTCGCACTCTTCCGGCGTCAGCATCGCGAAGCCCTCGCCCGCGCATCCGTTCTTGCCGGCGCAGGCGTTCTTCGCGGACTTGCAGGAGCCATGGCCCTTGCAGCTGTTGACGCCCTCGCATTTGATCTTCTCGCCCGCGGGCGCTTCGTCGGCCGCGAAGCCCTGCCCCGCGCCCAACGCGAAGAGTCCTGCAACCACGGTGGCCAGCGCCTGATTCTTGTTTCCGATCATCTCTCGATCCTCCGAATGCGGGCCCGGAGCGGGCCTGCGGGTTGAGCGACACCGAACGTTCGTCGCTGGCATGCGTCGCGTTCACGCCAGCGACCCCGAAAGCGGGCCTTCAGGAACGGACCGCGATCCGGCGACGGATCAGCGCGTCCAGCGAGAGCGCCCCGCCGCCGAAGACGACGAGCCCGGCCAGGATCACGACGTATCCGAACTCGGTCAGCGCGAAGAGATCCGAAAGCGCCTCGACGTCTGCCCAGAGAGCCGTACCGATCGCGACGGCCATGACACCGATGAGCGGCGCAGCCGCGACACGCGTCGCGAGCCCGAGCAGCAGTAGCAGACCGCCCCCGAACTCGATCCCGGCGACGAGCGGCGCTTGCAGATGCGCCGCCGGAATCCCGAGCGAGACGAAGAATTGGGTGACCCCGTCGAGATTGTGCAGCTTGCCCCAGCCGCTCTGCAGGAAGACCCCGCCGACGGTCAGCCGGGAAAGGGCGAGCGGCTGCCATCGGGCGCGGTGTCCGATCTCGTCGACCAGCGCGATCGCGCGTCGAAGCAGAGTCGTCATTTCTTCTCCTGGGATCATCGAGGGCGCTGCGTCCGGGATCGGCGCAGGCCGCGATCGATGCGTTGGTGCCTCGGATACGACCGGCGTGCAGCGCCGGTTACGGCTTCGCCGCGGAAGCCGGGCATCGGAAGTCGCGGGGCGGGTAACCGCAACGGCCGATGCGGCGTAGTCCATCCGAGAAACGACGGGGCCGGCGCAATTCGCGACGAACGTCCCTGGCGTCCTTCCGTGGCGAACGGGATTCGATCGAGACGGAGGGGGATGTGGAGGCCGAGGTGGAGGCCGAGGTGGAGGCCGAGGATTCGGTGATGCGAAGTGACGACCGCATCTACATGTCGAACGCGCTCTGGTTCAAGCCGGACGGCGGAGCGGAGAAGTACGCGGAATACGTCCCGGCAGCTGGACCGATCATGAGCCGGCTCGGGGCAAGGATCGCCGAGGCCTATGAACCCGACCTCGCACTGATCGGCGACTGGGAGCCGAACGTCTTCCTTTTGGTCGAGTTGCCCGATTTCGAAGCGTTCTCGCAGCTCCTCGTCGATCCCCAATATCGCGAGATCGCCCATCTCCGGGAAGCCGGCCTCGAAAGATCCCTCCTGATCCGATGCCGGAGCGCGAGCGGCGTCGGGCTCCCGGAAGAGCGGACCGGCGACTCGGAACCGTGGCCGGACTAGTCTCGCGCGGATCAGTCGATTCGAAAGAGAGGCCTTCGATGGAAACCGAGCTTCCCAAAACCCTCGCCGAAGCGATGGCCAGCGAACCCCTATGGCTTCGCGCGTGGATCCAGCTCTTGATCGTCGCGAATCTCGGCGCCGTGGCCTTCGTCGTCGGGCGCGAAGCGGGGCGCTGGCGCGTTCGCCCCGAACCGATCGCCATCGTGGTCGGATTCGCCGCGGCGGGAATCTCGATGGGCGCCCTCTACGAGCAGGTCGGCTACGTACGCCTGCTCGGCCTCGCCCACCTCGTCTTCTGGGGGCCCGCCTTCGCGTGGATCCTGCTCGCCCGCCGACAGCGCCATCCCCTGCGCAGCCCCTTCGGCGCCTATCTCCGGTTCTACCTCGTCATCGCGGGCACATCGCTCGCAATCGACGCGATCGACGTCGTGCGATACCTCGCGGGCGATGGGCAGCTCTGGGGACGCTAGGTTCCCGATTCGCCTTCGACCCGTCGCGGCGTCAGTCGGCGCTGCGCTTCGAACTCGCAGCCGTATCGTTCAACGACCAGTCGTATTCGAAGTACCGGATCCGAAGCGCCGGCCCCTGCGCCCGGATCCAGTCGGCACCCGATTGCGGTACGTGTCTCGAGACGAACGCGACTGCGCCATCCGGGAAGTCCTCTTCGAACCAATCCAGGATCGGGCTCAGCCAGAGCGTCTTCGACGCACGGTCGATGCGCGCGCCCTTGCGCGGATCGGCGAGCCAGCGGCGCACGTTGTCCTCGAGCTGAGCGTCGAGTCGGTCCGCCCGGTAGGGTTCACGCCGCAGGGGCGGACAGGAATTCGAGGCACACACGATCGCGGCATGAATCCTCGGCTCGCCCATCTTCCGCAGGATCTGGTGCTCGATCTCGTCGAGCGAGTAGTCGCGGCCCCCGATCGATCCCGCCTTCTTCTTCCAGACGGGCGAGAGCAGGCTCCCGATCGAGCGGATGCCGTCGATGGGATGGTTCTTCCGGACGATTTCGATCGCGAGGATGTTGTAGGCGTTGATCCAGAAGGCGAGCCTTTCCGCCCGCGATCCGAGCTGCTCCGGATCGCTCGCCCCCAGACTCCGCACGAGCCGATTCCATTCGGGGCTCTTCTTCAGCGCCCCATAGTCGACGCGCGTCGATGCCATGTCGTCGACGGCGACCGTATGCCGCTCGAGCAAAGCGGCGTAGAGATCGAGGTCCATCGCCTGCGCAGGCGCCGTCTTCAGCGTCAGCGCGAGGGCGATCATCGCCAGGAGCCTCATCGGCGTCGTCATCTTCGCTCCCCGTTGGCTCGGTCCATCAGCGCATCCATTTCATCCAGGCCTCGAAGAGCCGCTTGATGCCGGGCGTGAGGCGGGTTCGGGTATAGAG
>CAUJGH010000385.1 GCA_963169575.1 Myxococcota bacterium
CTTCCGGACGTCTTCCTGAACGCGCCCGGCATGACGATCGCGCGCAGCGAGGCCCTCGAAGCCCAGGCCGCGCCGCCGATCCGGACCATCATCAACATGGATCCGCCCGAGCACCGCAAATACCGCCAGATCGCGAGCGCCTACTTCACGCCGCGCGCGATCCAGAGTCTGCAGCCGCTGATCGACAAGACCGCCCGTCAGCTCGTCGACGACCTCGGCCGCGAAGGCGAATGCGACTTCATCGCGCGCATCGCTTCGATCCATCCGCTGAAGGTGATCGCGCGGATCCTGGGCGTCCCCGAGTCCGATGAGCCCTTCATCCTCAAGCTGACGAACGAGCTCTTCGGCAGCGAGGATCCGGAGTTCCAGCGCGGCCCCGATCATTTCGAGCATACGAAGTCGCTCTTCATGGACTTCTGGACCTACTTCTCGACGATCATCGCCGATCGCCGCAAGCAGCCGCGCGAAGATCTCGCGAGCGTGATCGCGAACGCGCAGATCGATGGCCAGCCGATGGGCGACCTCGAGACCATGGGGTACTACCTGATCACCTTCACGGCGGGCCACGAGACCACGCGCGGCTCGATCGGGAGCGGGCTCGACGTGCTGCTCGATCACCCCGATCAGCTCGCACGCTGGGGAAGCGAGCCGGCGATCACGCCGAAGGCGATCGACGAGATCGTGCGCTTCGTGACGCCGGTGAACCACATGATGCGGACCGCGGCCGAGGACTACGTGCTGCGCGGGAAGAAGATCCGCAAGGGCGATCATCTCGTCCTCTTCTACGCCTCGGCGAACCGCGACGAGGAGGTCTTCGAGGCGCCGGACGCGCTGCGCCTCGACCGCAACCCGAATCGCCATCTCGGCTTCGGCATCGGCGAGCACTACTGCCTCGGCGCGAATCTCGCGCGCATGACGAGCGGGACGCTCTTCCGCGAGCTGACGGGCCGGCTCGAGCAGGTCGAGCGGACCGGGAAGAGCGAGCGGACCGCGTCGAACCTCGTGCCGGGCATCAAGCACCTCCCGATCCGCTACCGCATCGGTCCCGCGAAGGCCTGAGCGCGGGCCTTCGCGTCGTGCAAATGACCGTGCAACTCGCCGCCCGTCCGGGATATGCTGGGACAGCATGTCTCGGACGGAGACGGGGAGGTCGCGGTGGCGAAACGTTCCGCGCGAAGCGTGCTCGAAGGGCTCCGGATCATCGATCTCACGACGGGTCTCGCCGGCCCGTACTGCACGAAGCTCTTCGTCGACGCCGGCGCCGAGGTCATCAAGGTCGAGCCGCCGGGGGGCGACCCGCTGCGGAGCTGGTCGGCGACGGGGCGGCCGATCCCGGAGGACGGCTGCGGGCTGCTCTTCTCGTTCCTGAATGCCGGCAAACGCAGCGTCGTCCTCGATCTCGAGACGGAGTCGGACCGCGCGCAGCTGCGGCAGCTGCTCGCCGGCGCCGAGCTGCTCGTCGAGGATCTCGGGCCGGGCCGGATCGAAGCGCTGGGCTTCGGACTCGCATCGCTCCAGCAGATCGAGCGCCGTCTCTCGCTCCTCTCCCTCTCGCAGTTCGGCCGCGGCGGCCCCTGGAGCGATCGCGTCGCGAACGAGTTCACGCTCCAGGCCCAGGTCGGCTCGACCGACGCCCGGGGCATCCCCGGCGAGGAGCCGGTCACGGCGGGCGGTCGCCTCGGCGAATACGTGACGGCTTCCTTCGCAGCGGTTGCCGGCCTCGGCGCGATCTTCCAATCGCGCGCGGCCGGGCAGGGCGTGCATGCCGACGTGTCGCATTACGAATCGATGATGCTCTCGTTCCAGACCTTCCGGCAGGTCTTCGCCGCGTTCGATCCCGGCCGCCTCGTCGGTCGCAGCTTCGAGATCCCGTCGATCGAGCCGGCGAAGGACGGCTGGGTCGGCTTCTGTACGATCACGAGTCAGCAGTACAGCGATTTCTGCAGCCTCGTCGGCGCCCCCGAGCTCGCCGCGCCCGAGATGATGTTCGCCGAGGCGCGCATGGCCGCGCGCGACGCGATCTGGGCGAAGATCCACGCCTACACCCGCCAGAACAGCGTCGCCGACGTCGTCGAGCTCGCGAGCGCGATGCGGATTCCCGTGAGCCCCGTCGGCAACGGTGCGACCGTTCTCGAGGTCGATCATTTCGCCGAACGCGGCGTCTTCGTCGACAGCCCGCATGGCTTCAAGCAGCCGCGGGTGCCGTACACGCTCTCCGAAATTCCGCCCCGGCCCTTCGAACGCGCGCCGCGGCTCGACGAGCATCGCGAGGCCCTGCTCGGCGCGAAGCGGCATCCGCTGCCCCGCGGTCGGCGCGACGCGCGCGCCAGGGGGCGCCGGCGCCGGCTGCCGCTGGAAGGCGTGAAGGTCGCCGACTTCTCGGCCTTCTGGGCCGGGCCGGTCGCGACGAGCGTGCTCGGCGCGCTCGGCGCCGACGTCGTCAAGATCGAATCGATCCAGCGTCCGGACGGCATGCGCTTCGCGGGCGGCATCCGGCGACCGGAGGTCTGGGAGTTCTCGGCGGTGACGCATTCGGTCATCGTCGGGAAGCGCGACGTCACCCTCGACCTGACGCAGCCCGAAGGGCTCGCCCTCGCGAAGCGTCTCGTCGGCTGGGCGGATCTCGTCGTCGAGAACTTCGCGCCGCGGGTCATGGAGAATTTCGGGCTCGGCTGGGAAGAGATCCATGTGCTGAATCCCCGCGCGGTGATGTGTCGCATGCCGGCCTTCGGACTGTCGGGCCCGTGGCGCGAACGGACGGGCTTCGCGATGACGATCGAGCAGGCCTCCGGCATGGCCTGGATCACCGGCCACGCGAGCGACCCGCCCATGGTGCCGCGCGGCATCTGCGATCCGCTCGGCGGCATGCACGCCGCATTCGCGATGATGCTCGCCCTCGAGCACGCCGAGCGGACCGGACGGGGGCAGCTCGTCGAGGTCCCCCTCATCGAGCCGGCGCTCAACGCCGCCGCCGAACAAGTCATCGAGTGGTCGGCCCACGGCGTGCTGCTCGAGCGGCAGGGCAATCGCTCGCCCCACGGCGCGCCGCAGGGCATCTACCGCGCGCTCGAGGACGATCAATGGGTCGCGCTCTCGATCGAGACGGACGCCCAGTGGCAGCGCCTGCGCGCGGCCCTCGGCGATCCGGAGTGGGCGCGCGAGGCCCGCTATGCGACGGCGGCGGGGCGCCATGCCGGCCACGACGCGATCGACGACCATCTGCGCGCGCATTTCCTCGCGCAGCCCCGTGACCTCGCGGCCGAAACGCTGATCGCGGCCGGCGTCCCGGCGGCGCCAGTGCGCAACGCGGCGCTCGTCGCGCTGACGCCGCACCATCAGGTCCGCCCGTTCCATCAATGGATGCAGCATCCCGTCGCCGGCTGGACGCCGTATCTCTCCTTTCCCTTTACGTGGAACGGCGATTTCCTGCGCTTCGCGCGCCCGGCGCCGACGCTGGGACAGCACAACCACGAGGTCTTGTCCGGCATCCTCGGCCTCGATGAAGCCGAGATCGAACGGCTCGCCGAGAAGAAGGTCATCGGGACGCGTCCCGCCTGGTTGTGAAACCCGCCCTGAAACCGGCCGGCAATGGAGTCCCGATGAAGTTCTCGTTTTCACTCCCGACGATCCGCCATCCCGAGCGCCGGGATCCCTTCGAAGAGACCTATGCGCTCGCGCGCCTCGCCGAGGAGCAGGGCTTCGATACGGCGACGATCGGCCATCATCATTTCCTGCCCGGCAACCAGAGCGATCCCTTGACGTTCATGGCGACCGTCGCCGCGCGCACGACGACGCTCCGCGTCGGGACCGGCATCTTCCTGCTCCCGGTCCACAACCCCGTGCGCGTCGCCGAGCAGGTCGCGACGATCGACCAGATTTCGAACGGGCGGGTCTCGCTCGGCGTCGGGACGGGCTGGTGGCCCCTCGAATACGCCGTCCACGGCTCCGACTACCGCGAGCGCGGCGCCCGCATGGAAGAGGCGCTGCGGATCCTGCGCCATGCCTGGACGAAGCCGGACGAGGCCTACGAGGGCCGCTTCTGGAAGTTCCCGAAGCTGACGGTGCATCCCCGGCCGGTCCAGCAGCCGAGCCCGCCCGTCTGGGTCGCGGGCGTCGTCGACGCGGCGGTCGACCGCGCGGCGCGGCTCGGGGATGCCTGGCTCTGCGGGCCGGTGCAGTCGCTGTCCCGGGCGAAACGCTGCCTCGAGACCTATCGGGCGACCTGCTCGCGCCTCGGTCGGAGGCCCGACTGGATCCTGCGCCGCTATACCTGGATCGGCGAGGATCGGCGCAAGGTCATGGAAGACGTGCTGCCGCGTTATGTCGACGGCCTCATGATCCATTGGCGCGAGTCCGCGGAAGATCCCGAAGAGAAGGCGCTCTTCGCCCGGATCGACGCGGGCGAGAACGTCACGCCGCAGGACATCGCCGCCGACCGGCTGCTCTTCGGCGACCCCGGCGACGTCATCGCCCAGATCGAGCGCTACCGAAGCGAGACCGGCTGCGAGCACGTCCACGCCGCCTTCGGCGCGGGCATGCCCGCCCACGACACGGAGTACTCGACGCTCGGGGACTTCGAAGCCCAGGCGGAGATGATCCGGCTGTTCGGAAAATACGTGATCCCGCATTTCCGACGCTGAGACGCGCCGGTGTCGCTCGCTCGGAGGGAGTTCCTTTGAGAGGCTTCGTCCTGGCCATCTCGGTCCTGCCGTGGCTGGCGTGTGCTCTTCCCGATCCCGCATCCGTTCGTGCGCGTCTCACGCCCCGGGAGTCCGCGCTCGTCGAGCTTCGAACAGTCGCTTCTCGCGATGGTTGGTTCGAGACGAAGGTCGCCGCCATTCCGGAAACGAAGAGCGTCGAGTTCGAAGACGACGCGTACCCGCTGGTCTTCGACCTCGGGGCCGGGGAACCGATCGACTGCTGGGTGATGCGGGAATGGAAGAATCCGCCCTGGGTGCTGCGCGAATTCTCGTCGGGGCTGAGCGAGGTCCACGAAATCGGAGGGATCGAATCCTCTCGGATCGTCGGGATCGGAGCCGATGCCGTCGACGGTGCGATCTACATGGGGGTCGAATGGGATTTGGACTTGCGCACCTGGCTAGGCCCTGCGCCCGGTTCGATCCACCTTCTCTACGCCGTGAAGCAGGGCGCAGGCATCCTCTGCGCCAAGCACGAAATCGGGTATCGAGAGAGTTTCGTTGGCGTCTTCCGGTCGTTCGTTCGCAATTTCCAGACGGTCGACGCGCCGAAAGCACCCGAATTCGCTTCGGTCTCCGTCCTGTCGATCGACGGGCGGAACTACGGGCTCTCGATCGAAGTAGTGACGCGGGACGACGAGGGCGACTGGAAGAGCGAACTCCGGATCCATATGCTCCTGCCGAACGGACCCGATTCGTTGCTCGCGACGAGTTCCTACCAGACCGAGTGGACTTCGGGACGCGATCGATCGCTCCTCGCGGCCTACCGCGATTCCTTCGAAGACGACGAACAGGTCGGCGAGTTGTCGCTTCTCTGGTCGGCGGAAAGGAAGCGCTGGGTCGTGAGCGGAACGCATCGGGGACTCGCGATCGAGCAGGATCTCGATCCCGGCTCGTCTCCGGCGTCCGCGCTCGCGGTCGTTGGAGCGACACGGGAGGCGCTGGCCGCGCCGGAGCCGGTGGGCCAGGTCCTGACGACCTCGATCTGGTCTCAGGTCGATCCGACCCGGTTGACGGAGGCCACGCTCCGGATCGACGAGATTCTCGACTCGGAACGCGCGCGCGCGACGAGCGTGGTCGATTCCGCGGTCGGCGAAGCGATCGTCGAACGCGCGACGGCGGAGACCCTCTCGCTCAAGGTTCGCAGCGGGAGCGGTCTCCGCGTCGACTTCGATCGGATCCATGTGCAGGGGACTCGATAGGCTCGCGTCGGAGAAGCCGGCGTGGCCCCCGAATCGAGCGCGGGGACGCCATCAGAGATTCCCGATCTCGCCTTCCAGCAGCTCCGCGAAGCGCGCCTGCGCCGATTCGCGCAGGCTCGGCAGGTGTTGGCTCGGATAGAGCCCGTCGACTCCGCGGTAGTCGCGCAGGATCTGCTTGGCGAGGGTGATCTTGTGGACCTCGGTCGGGCCGTCGGCGATGCCGAGGGAGTAGGCCGTGATCAGCATGCCGACGAGCGGGAGATCGTTCGAGACGCCGAGCGCGCCGTGGAGCTGGATCGAGCGCTGGGTCACGTCGTGGAGCACGCGCGGGGTCAGGACCTTGATCGCGGCGATGTCGCCGCGGACCTTCTTGTAGTCCTGATAGCGGTCGATCTTCCAGGCCGTCCGGAGCACGAGCAGGCGGAACTGCTCGAGGTCGATCCAGCTGTCGGCGATCTTCTCCTGGGTCATCTGGAACTCGGCGAGGCGGCCGGCCCGGACCTGCCGCGAGAGCGCGCGCTCGCAGAGCATGTCGAAGGCCTTTCGAACCTGGGCCACCGTCCGCATCGCGTGGTGGATGCGGCCGCCGCCGAGGCGCGTCTGTGCGATGACGAAGGCGCTGCCCGGGGCGCCGAGCATGTGGTCGGCGGGGACGCGGACGTTCGTGTAGCGGATGTGGGCGTGGCTCCAATGCTCTTCGGGC
>CAUJGH010000386.1 GCA_963169575.1 Myxococcota bacterium
CGAGCGACAACGATGTCCAGCGCAATGCTTCGCCTTCGAGTCGATTGATGCGTTTCATCCGTTCAGCCCTCGCGTGAAGTCCTCGAGCTGCTTCTCGGCCTTCTCCTTCGTGACGCCGTGCCGCTCCTGGATCTTCCCGAGCAGCTCGATGCGCTTGCCGTCGATGAAGTCCAGATCGTCGTCCGTGAGCTTCCCCCACGTTTGCTGGACGCGACCCTTGAGCTGCTTCCAATTGCCTTCGACTTGATCCCAGTTCATGTTCGTTCCTCCTTCGAGCGCGACAGGCGCTGCGTCGGAACAGCGAGGGAGCACGATCCATGCCAAGCGGGCTCCTTGCGGGGAGATGCCCGATTCCGATTCGATGCGCGCGCCGATGCGCGCATGCGCGCGGCGCGGGATTCGATCGGGACGCGATGGGGCTCGCGCTTTGTAGAAAGTGCAGGGCGGGCTCGCGCCGATTGCAATCCGCGTCGCCCTGGGACGGTCCGGGCGTGGCACATCGATTGCTTTGTCCATCGGGCATGACGAGATCGACGGGCGAATCGACGACGAACATGGCCGACGCGATCGAACGCATCGTCGACGCGGGGCAATCGTTGATGTTGCGGCGTGTCGAGCTCGTCTGCGCAGAGACGGTTCAGTCGCTGCGCGGCGAGCGTGCGATGCTCGTGGCCATCCCCTTCGCGATCGTCGGCTGGCTCCTCGTCCTCTGCGGCACGCGCTCGGCGCTCGGGATGCACTTCCCGCCCTTCGCGGTGGACATCGGCCTCGGGCTCGCCCACCTCGTCGTCGCGATGGGTCTGCTGCATTCGCGCGGGCGTTCGCGATGAGCGCGCCGACCGGACGGGTCACCCGCCTCCGCGAGGAAATCGCCCGCGACGAGACGAAGCTGCGTTCGGCGCTGGGCGATCTGGGGCGTGTCGCGCGGCGGGCAGCGAACCCGATGACGCGGATCGCGGGCCATGAATGGATCCTGGTCTCTGGCGCATTCGTGGTCGGATACTGGCTCGGTCGCCCGGGGCGATCGCGTGGAGCGAGGAGGTAGCGGGATGGCGAATGCGCATGCGATGGAGGTCGAGGTGCGAGACGCCCCGGCGGAGGAAGCAGCGCAGGTCCCGGCCGCTGCGCTGGTCGAGTTCGTCCAGAAGCGTCCCTGGACCGCGGTCCTCGGCGCGGCCTTCGCGGGCTACGCCCTGGCGCGCCTGGTTCGAGGCCTGCGATGAAGCGGGGCGCAGAGCGTCGCACGCACTCGCTTCGCAGCGATCTCCGGCGGATCTCGCGCGGCGCAGGCGATCTCTCCGCACGGGCCGACACCGCGCTGCGCGAGATCGCCCGGACCGATCCGGGCCTCGTCCTCGGCGCCGCTGCCGGCCTCGGGTTCCTGATGGGCGGCGGGCTGCCGCGCGGTGCGATCACCGTCCTGCTCGGCATCGGCACGCGCATGGGCGGCGCCTGGCTGCAGGATCTCGTTCTCGAAGCCATCCACGACAAGGAGCAGGAAACCCCATGAACGAACGAAACGACGGGCACAGTTGGCTCGGATCCTTGACGGACCTCGCCGTCCAGGCGCCTCATTTCTACGAGCTGGCGAACACGGTCGGGCAGTTTCGCCGCCGTCGCCGGGCCGAGCACATCGCCCGTCGCCTCGGCTGGCTCGGGGCGGGCGCCCTCGTCGGTGCGGGCGTCGCAGCCCTCGTGACACCGAAGAGCGGCGCGGAGATTCGGCGCAGGATCTCGGATCAGGCCGGCCGGGTGCGCGACTACGTCGCCGGCTCGATCTCTGAAGGAGCCGACGAAGGAGCCGACGAGAAGGCTCGCACGAAGAAATGAGAGCCGGCGGCCGGACGAGACGGTGCGTCGGCGCCGCCTGCCGAGGGCTTCGTCGCGCGCATCATGGTGCGTTCTTCCTGAGCAACCCGACGCTCGCCTGTGGAGCCACGCTGGCGAGAGCGCGAGAACGCCTCATTCGTCGGGCATCTCTCCGGGCGTGCGAAAGTAGACTGCGCCGAGCAGCGCGCCGATGCGCTCGTAGAGCGCGTCGTAGCGCGCACCGGTCTCGAGCAGGAACGCCTCGAGCCCCGCGTCGGATTCGGCCGCTGCGAGGACGCGGCAGAGCGCACGTTGGTGGTTGATGCCGTTCTGCAGACCGATCAGCACCGTTCGCTCGTAGGCAGCGCCGCCTTCTCCGACGAGCGGCGCGAAATCGCCCGCGCGCTCGAGCGCGATCGATCTCCGCTTGCGCTTCTCCATCTCGGGCAGCGGATCGAGGTCGATCCGGACGCCGGGGTAGTCGCGGTCGATCGCCTCGAGTCGCGTCTTCAGCTCGCCCGCGAACTCGGCGACCTCCCGGACGATCGCCTCGACGCGATCGGACTCGGACTTCGCGTAGAGAAGCAGCTCGATCCGGTCGAGGCGGGTCGTGTCGCGGTAGAGCAGGCTGTAGCCCTCGCTCAGCTCGAGGCGATCAGGGGCGACCTCGGGCGCCCGCTCTCGGGATCGGGCGGCGCTCTCGCCGACGGATCGATCGGTCGCGTCGCTCGCCGCGCATCCGCCGATCGCAATGGCGAGCAGGAGCGACGACAGGGACGAGAGAACGCAGCGCTTCATCGATCGCTTCCTTCCAAAGACTGCCGCGTCGCCGTCCAGCGCGGGGCCTGGGCGAACCACGACCCGGCCGCGCAGGCGCGACCGGGTCGTGTGTGCTCGACTGCGGCGGGGATGGATCGATCCGCGCCCATCTTGGGTCAGGCTCCTAGACCGGAGGTCGGCCCCGAACCGCACCGACGACCGCGGAGATCACCAGCAGGACCAGGAACACCACGAAGAGGATCCAGGCGATGTGCGCCGAAGCGCCCGCGATTCCAGAGAAGCCGAGCAGCCCCGCGATGAGGGCGAGAATCAGAAACGTGATTGACCAGCTCAACATGATCGATCCTCCTTGAACCGACCGATTGCACCATCCATGCCCAGCCCGTGATCTCGAGCGGACGCCGAAAAGCGGCCCATGAGCGGCTCTGGGCGATCGACGAGCGCCGATTTTGTACAAACGACACGGATCGGTGAGGAAATTCGGCCGTTCGGGCGATCGGATCCGCCTGTCCCGGATCACCGCTGTCGTGCGTCGTTCGGTCCGGCTGCATCATCGGAGACGCCTTCACGACGAGCGATGCCTCGTCCGGTCGGGCGCGGGCGCGCGGAGGTGGGCGCCCGAGATGTCGAGGGGCATGTCCTCTCGTCGCCGGGCTGCGAGATCGACGGCCTCGGCCTCGCTCTCGCGCGCTGCGGACGGGCTCTCGTCCGGCTGGAACCGCACGGTCAGGACGGGACACGGCGCTCGGCGGAGGGTGCGCTCGGCGACGCTTCCCATCAGCAGATGAGCCAGGCCGGTCCGTCCATGTGTGCCCATGACGAGCAGGTCGGCACCGATCTCGCGGATGAAGTCCGCGAGCACGACGTCGACCGCCGATCCTTCGAGGACATGCAGTTCGACGACGACGCCTCCGCGCCGAAGATGCGCCGTCTCCTCCCCCAGCGTCTCGAGCGCGTCTTCCCGCACCGACTCGGGTACGGGGGGCGGGGCGAAGCTGCCGAGCTCGAGCGTCGGATACGCGAGTCGCGGCTCCGGGACGACATGGACGACGTGGAGCTCGGCCCCCAGCTTCTTCGCCAGGCCCTCCGCGACGGACAGGGCATGCACCGCATGCGGCGAAAAATCGTAGGCCGAGACGATTCGATCGTAGTGGGGCATTCAGGTCTCCTTCTTCTCGTCAGCGGGCGTGATCGATCGAGATCCATCGGTACAAGAAGCGTGCCGCGAGCGAGCGCTGGACTGGGCAATGGGCTCGCGCGAAGCCGAGCGTCGAAGAGGTGCGGGCGTGGTGATCGGTTCGTTCTGGCAGACGGATTTCGGCACGAAGGTTGCGTTCGGTGGAGTGTCGATCGAGGATCGATGGATGAGGTCGGTGCGGCTTTCGGATTTCCGGCGCCCGCGTCGACCCGGCCCGATCGCGCGCAGTCGTCGGAGGAAGATCATGAAGCGATCCCAGCGCAGCCCGTCCTCGCGGAAGATGGAAACTCTCAGCCAGGCGATCGAGCGCCTCGCCGGGCTCGGATATTCGAAATCGTTCCGCGCGAACCGGGACGGAACGCTGTCGGCCGAGGAGGGCGTCTTCGAGCCGGAGGCGCTCGTGGTCGACGAAGTCGTCCGGTTCGAGGGCGCCAGCGATCCCGCCGATGCCTCCATCCTCTTCGCGCTCCGCACGCCGGATGGCGCGATTCGCGGAACCTTCAACGCCGCCTACGGACCGGCTTCCGACGCGTTCAGCGCTTCGGTGATCCATCGTCTGCGCGACGCATAGCGAGGGGACTCCCATCGAGGAGGGCCGGCGCCCGTTCTCCGTCGGGCCGCCCGGCGGACCGGCGCTCCCTGCAAGCGGCCGGGAGCGCATGCGCCGGACTCGTTCGTCCGCCGGGCTTCGTCGAGCGTCCGTGGGCGAGCTTCCGAGGCCGTGCGTCAGAGATTGTCCGCGACGAGGTCCCAGTTGAGAAGGTGCTCGACGAAGCCGTCGACGTAGCGGCTGCGCTCGTTCTGGTAGTCGAGGTAGTAGGCGTGCTCCCAGACGTCGATCGTCAGGAGCGGCGTCTGGCCCCGCTGCAGGGGATTCTCGGCATCCGAGCTGTTGAGGACCTCGAGCTTTCCGTCCGGGTTCCGCACGAGCCAGGCCCAGCCGGAGCCGAATTCGCCGTTCGCGGCATCGGCGAATTCCTTGCGGAAGCCGTCCAGGGATCCGAAACGATCGACGAGCGCGCTGCGTACGACCGGCTTCGGATCGCAGATGCGATCGGTGGGCTTCATGCTGCGCCAGTAGAAGTCGTGATTCCAGACCTGGGCGGCATTGTCGTAGAGCGATCCCCTCTCCGTGCGAATCAGCGCCTCGAGGCTCTGGTTCGCGCGCTCGGTTCCTTCGATCCGATCGCGGAGCTTCTTCAGGTAGCCCTTGTGATGCTTCTCGTAGTGGAACTCCACGGTCCGCGCGCTGATCCACGGCTCCAGGGCGCTCACGCGATAGGGCAGGGGCGAGACTTCGAATTCCATCTTCTTGATTCCTCCCTCGCTCCAGCCGGGAGCAAGTGTCGTGCCACGCGGCGCCGATCCCACATCGCGCCGGGCGATCGATGCCGGCGGACAGGACGGCTCCCGAGCGCCGAAGCTGCGCGCACGAGCCGGCGGTGCCGGCGGCGGCGTTTTGCAATTTCTACAACTCGACTGCCCTGCCCGGCTTCGCGCGCGCGAGCCGGCTCGATCGCCTCGCGTATGCGCGGACCTCGCCCTGCGCGGCCCCGTCCCGGATTGGCACGCGGCGTGCTTCGTACCGACGGAATCTGCGAGACGGATCTCGACAGACCGGCCTGAACAGGCGGAGGCGAAGCCGCCGGAGGAGAGCGTCGATGGATCGAGCGATGAATCGAGAGAATTCCGAGGCGGAGCGCGAGATCGGACCGGGGCTCGTCGGTGTCGGGAGGCGGGCCTGGATCCCGAAGCGGCTCCTGGCGCTCCTGGTCGTCGCGGCGACCGGTTCGGGTCTGATTTCGATGTCGGGCTGTCGCGATCGGAGCGACATGGACGAGGCGATGGAAGAGGTCGAAGACGAGGTCGGTGATACGAAAGAGGAGATCGAAGACGAGGTCGACGACCATACCTGAAGCGGGCAGGCCGGCGGATCCCGCGCGAGGGATGCGGATCGCCGACCCGGGGGTGTGTCCCGGGTCGGCGTACTAGACTCGAATCCGATCGGCGTTCGAAGGGGAATCGATCGGAAAGGCGTCTTCAGCGTCGCGGAGGCGATCCTTGTCGCAAGCGAATGCGAGCGGAGTAGCGGCGGAGCGAGCGGCGGCCCACCCGCTCGGGAATCGCTTGGGAATCGGGCTTCTGGCCCTGGGCCTGACCGTGGTGCTCGGCTGGGTCCTCGATCTGGATCTGCTGAAGCGGATCGTGCCCGGTCTGGTCGAGATGAAACTCGTCACCGGCATCGGCTTCGCGCTCGCGGGCGTGAGCCTCGCGCTGCGCGCGCGCGACGGGGGCGCGCGCTTCGGCTTCGCCATGGCCGCGCTTCTCCTCGTCTGGGGCGCTTTCCATCTCGCGCTCGCCGTCTCCGAATTCGACCTCGTCGGTGCGCTCGTCGGCCCGAGTCACCGATTCCTTTCCGGCGCGAACGGCGCGAGCGACGAGATGTCGCCCGTCACGGCGATCGCCTTCTGTCTCGTCGCGATCGCGACCATGATGGATCGGCGCTGGCCACGCCTGGCCCACGCCGCCGCGATCGCGGCGTTCACCAGCGCCCTCATCGAGCTGCTCGCCTTCATCTACGAGGTCGAGCCGCTCCAGAAGTTCGGGCGCTTCGACGGCATGCCCCCGCATACCTCGCTGGGGCTGCTCGCCGCGTCGCTCGGTGCGCTCTTCCTGCGGCCGGACGTCGGTCTGCCTTCCGCCCTGGTCGACGATTCGCTCGCGGGTCGGGAGCTGCGCCGGGTCCTCCCGGTCTCGATCGGCGTTCCGCTCGCGCTCGGCGCGCTGGCGCGGGTCGGTGATCGCGCCGGACTCTGGTCCGACGCCTACGACATGCCGATTCTCGCGAGCGCCATCATGATCGTGCTGCTCACGCTGAGCGTCGTCCTGTATCGATCCCTGCGCGATTCCGAAGGCGTGAAGGAAGGAGCGCTCGCCTCCCTTCGCGCCAGCGCACATCAGTACCGGACGACGTTCGAACACGCGACGATCGGGATCGCCCATCTCTCGCCGGAGGGCCGCTGGCTGCGTGCGAACGCGCGCCTCTGCGAGATCCTCGGTTATGCGGAGGACGAGCTGCTCGAGCTGACCTACGCCGCCGTCAGCCATCTCGACGATCTCGACGTCGACGTCAAGCAATGGGAGCTGCTCTGTCGCGGCGAGATCGATGCCTACGGCGTCGAGCGCCGCTTCCGATCCAAATCGGGCGAAGAGATCGTCGCCGAGGTTCGACTGGTTCGCGAGGAAGACGCCGCCGGCAATCTGGTCCACTTCATCGCGGTCCTCCAGGACATCACGGGTCGAAAGATCTCCGAAGGCACGATGCGGGTCTATCAGCGGGCGCTCGCCGCCGCCCGGAACGGAATCGTCATCACGGACGCAGACCGGCCGGATCATCCGATCAGCTATGTGAACGACGCCTTCCTCGAGATCACGGGGTACGAGGCGTCGGAGATCCTGGGCCGGAATTGCCGATTCCTGAACGAGAAGGCGCGGGACCAGGCGGCGCTCACGGAGATCCGCGACGCCATCGAGCGGGGCGAGGCCTGCTCGGTCCTCATGCGCAACCATCGCAAGGACGGCTCCGGGTTCTGGAACCAGCTCTCCATCGCCCCGGTCGAGGGCCCGGATGGAAAGATCGGTCATTACATCGGGGTCATGACCGACGCGACGGAGCGCGTGCGGACGGGTGCGGAGCGCGACGACCTGCTGCGCGTCGCCGAAGACGCGAACAGGGCGAAGGACCGATTCCTCGCGGTCGTGTCGCACGAGCTCCGCTCGCCCCTGAACGCGATCCTCGCCTGGTCGTCGATCCTCGAGGACGAGCAGGAGAATGAAGTCGTGGGGCGAGCGGCATCCGCGATCGCCGCCGCGGTCCGGAGCCAGGAGCGGCTCATCGACGATCTGCTCGACGTCTCGCGCATCCGGGGAGAGCGGCTCGAGGTCCACGCCGCTCGCATCGAGCTCTCGAGCGCGATTCGCGAAGTCGTCGAGCAGATGCGTCCCCTCGCGGCGGACCGATCCATCGCGCTCGCGCTCGAGGCGCCGAGCGCGGGCGTCTTCGTCGACGCAGACCCGGAGCGGATCGCCCAGATCGTGCGCAACCTGATCGACAACGCGCTCAAGTTCACCCCGTCGGACGGCCGCGTCGACGTCGTTCTCGTCGCCGCAGAGCGATGGGTCGAGCTCACGATCCGCGATACGGGGCCGGGCCTCGATCGCGAGGACCTCGCTCGGATCTTCGACGAGTTCTGGCAGGGCTCGCCTCCCGGCTCGGCCGGCGCGAAGGGGCTGGGGCTCGGATTGCCGATCGTTCGCTATCTCGTCGAGCGACATCAGGGTAGCATCGAAGCGAATAGCGAAGGGCCGGGCCGCGGGTTGTCCATGATCATCCGGCTCCCGCGGCCGGAGTCGACGGCCGGCGATTCCCGGCGCAGCGATCGGGCTGCGAACGTCGATCAGCCCGCTCGCGCCGAGAGCCCGAAGCCCGAGTCCCGGGAGTCCGATCTCGCGGGCCTCGAGATCGTGGTCGTCGACGACGATTCCGCGTGGGTCGAAGCGACTTCCAGCGCCTTCGCGAAGCGGAAGGCGATCGTCCGCACGGCGCATTCGGTGGCGGAGGCGCTGCGGCATTTCGAGCGTGGCTCGCCCGATCTGCTCGTCAGCGACATCGGTCTGCCCGATCGCAGCGGTCTCGATCTCATCGCGGCCGTCCGCCGTCTGGCGCCGCCTGCCGGATCGGTCGTCGCGATCGCAGTGACCGGGATGACCGATGCGGAGTCCCGCGCTCGCGTCCGCCGCGCGGGCTTCGACAGCTGCCTCGGCAAGCCGATTCCGCCGGAGGTCGTCGTCGACGAGATCGGGCGGCTGCGGGCGCTGATCGCGGCGCCGAGCGTCCCCGAGCGGCGGGTGCTGGTCGTCGCCGATGCGAAGGCGTCGGCCGAGTCGATCGTCGATGCGCTCCGGAGCGAAGGGCATACGGTCGAGGTCATGCGCAGCGCGGAGGCCACGCGGGCGCGAGTTCTCGAATACGGGCCGCGATTCGTCGTGATCCACGAGCCGCTCGAAGACATCGAGGCGGACACGATCGCGGAGCGCGTCTTCTCCGTCGACGCGCATCTCGACGTCGTCCTCATCGCGAGTGGAGAGCACGAAGTCGATTCCGAAGCCTTCGATCTCGTCCTCTCCGGGCCGGCCGCCTGGGAGACGCTGAGTCGCTTCCTTCGATTCGCGAGCCCCGCCGTAGACGAAGAGGAAGGCTGAAGCCGTGGCACCGCTCTCCCAACCGATCTCCGTCCTGGTCGTCGAAGACGACGCCAATCTCCGCTCCGCCCTGGCGACGCTCGTCTGCCGCGAGCGCGACGGGAACGCCTGCGCCGAAGCTGCATCGCTCGGCGAAGCCAAGAAGCAGCTCGAGACCGGGCGATTCGACGCCGTCCTCGTGGACCTCAGCCTGCCGGACGGCAGCGGCCTCGACCTGCTCGGCCATCCCGAAGCGCTCGCGCCCGCCGAGTACATCGTCGTCACGGGCGACGCCTCGGCCGAGACGGCCGTCCAGGCCCTGCGGCGGGGGGCGCTCGACTATCTCACGAAGCCCGTCGATCGAACCCGGCTGTGCAGCGTGCTGGCCAACGTCGCGCGAACCCGCATGCTCAAGTCCGAGGTCCACGGCCTGCGCGGTCAGCTGCGTGACCTCGGGCGGTTCGGATCGATGGTCGGTCGCTCCGAACCGATGCAGAAGGTCTACGAGCTGATCGAGCGGGTGGGGCCGACCGACGCGAGCGTCTTCGTCACGGGCGAGAGCGGAACGGGCAAAGAGCTCGTCGCGGAGACCGTCCATCGACTGAGCCGCCGGGCGGCGAAGCCCCTGCTGGCCGTCAACTGCGGGGCGATGTCGCCGACGCTGATCGAGAGCGAGCTCTTCGGACACGAGAAGGGCGCGTTCACCGGAGCCGATCGGCGCCGCGAGGGTTATTTCGAACGGGCCAATGGCGGAACGCTCTTCCTCGACGAGCTGACGGAGATGCCGCTGGATCTGCAGATCAAGCTGCTGCGGGTCCTCGAGGCGGGGGTCGTGACGCGCGTCGGAGCGACGGAGCCCATCGAGGTCGACGTCCGCGTCATCGCGGCGTCGAATCGGGATCCGATGGCCGTCGTGGCCGACGGCAACCTCCGCGAGGATCTCTTCTATCGGCTGAACGTCTTCCCGATCGCCCTGCCGCCCCTGCGCGAGCGCGGTGCGGACGTCGCGCTGCTCGCCGAGCATTTTCTCGCGGCCTTGAATGCGCGGGAGGGCTCGGCCAAGCACTTCACTTCGGCGGCGCTCGAGCGGCTGGGGGCGATGGCGTTCCCGGGCAACGTCCGCGAGCTCAAGAACGTCGTCGAACGCTCGGCCATCCTCGCGGACGAGCGGATCGACGTCGACGCGTTCCCGGGATCCGCAGCTGCGCAGCCCGAGCCCGAGGAGCCTTCGACGCTCCAGGTCCGGGTCGGGACATCGCTCGCCGAGGCCGAGCGACGCCTCATCCTCGCGACGCTCGCGAGTGTCGGAGACGACAAGAAGCGCGCGGCGAAGATCCTCGGAATCAGTCTCAAGACGCTCTACAACCGCCTCAACGTCTACGAAGCGATGGCCGGGACGCGGAGCGACGACGAATCGGCGCCGGGTCGATGACGGGCGCGCCGCGATGACCCTCGACCCGCGAGCGGTGGTCCGCCGGATCGAGGACCTGATCGAAGGGATCCGCTCGAGCTACTGGTTCTTCCCGGTCCAGATGGCGATCCTCGCAGGCGGGATCGCGCTCGCCGCGGTCGAGCTCGACCGCGGCGCGTCGGCCGCCTGGATCGAGCAGACCGACTGGGCGACGCAGTTCGGCGCGGACGGCGCGCGTGCCGTGCTCTCCACCATCGCGGGCTCGATGATGACCGTGACCGGGGTCGTCTTCTCGATCAACGTCGTCGCGTTGACGCTGGCTTCGTCTCAATTCGGCCCGCGCCTGCTTCGCTCCTTCCTGCGTGATCGCAAGAGCCAGCTCGCGCTCGGCACGTTCCTCTCGACGTTCTTCTACAGCCTCCTCGTCCTGCGTTCCGTCGCTGCCTCCGAGCGGGTTCCGGTGGTCGCGACCTCCGGCGCCGTCCTGCTGGCGGCGATCAGCCTGTTCGTGCTCATCTTCTACATCCATCATGCGGCGACGTCGATCCAGGCCTCGAGCGTCGTCGCGTCGGTGGCGGAGGAGATCCGGGAGCGGATCCCGAAATGCTTTCCGGAGGGCGAGGACGACTGCGCAGACGACTCGTTCCAGGCGGTCGACGCCGAGCCTTCGCACCGGCTCGAGCGGACGAGTCGGTGCATCCGCTCCGTCCAGGAGGGTTATGTCCGGCTCGTCGGCCTCGAGGAGCTGGTCGGGATCGCGAAGGAAGAGGATCTCTTGATCCGACTCGACGTCGCGCCGGGCCGCTTCGTCCCGATCGGCTCGGGGCTCGCGCGAGTCGAAATCGCGACATCGGCAGAAGGCGCCGGGGCGACGGCGTCGGCGATGCTCGATGGCTCGGCGGGGACGGAAGATCTCGACGACGCCGTCGCGCGGCGCATCCGCGAGTGTCTCCTGCTCGGCGATTCGCGGACTCCCGTGCAGGATCTCGGATTTCTCACCAGCCAGCTCTCCGAGATGGCGGTCCGCGCCCTCTCGCCGGGCATCAACGATCCCACGACGGCGATCGCCTGCATCGACCGATTGGGGGGCGTCCTCGCCCAGCTCGCGGGCAGGCGGGTCGCGTCGAACCACCATTTCGACTCGGAGGACGTGTTGCGCGTCGTCTCGTCGGA
>CAUJGH010000387.1 GCA_963169575.1 Myxococcota bacterium
CGAAATCGCAGATCACCGTCACGATCGTCTTGCCTGCATTCTCGGGTCGCGAGCCGTATTCGACGGCGGCATGCACGTTCGCCCCGGCGGAGATGCCGCAGAGGATCCCCTCCTCGCGCGCCAGGCGATGGGACATCGCGACGGCCGCATCGTTCGAGACCGTGATCACGCCGTCGAGGGCGTCGGCGTCGAGGACGTCGGGCACGAAGCCGGGACCGATCCCCTGGATCTTGTGCGGCCCCGGCGAGCCCCCCGACAGGACCGGGCTGTCGACCGGCTCGACCGCGATCGCCTGGAAAGACGGCTTCTTCGGCTTGATGAAGCGCGCGACGCCCGTGATGGTGCCCCCGGTCCCGACGCCGGCGACGAGCGCGTCGACGCGTCCCTCGGTGTCGTTCCAGATCTCCTGGGCGGTCGTCTCGAAATGAACCTTCGGGTTCGCGGGATTCTGGAACTGCTGCGGCACGAACGAATTCGGGATCTTCGCAGCGATCTCGGCCGCGCGTTCGATCGCGCCCCGCATGCCCTTCGCGCCTTCGGTCAGGATGATCTTCGCACCGAACGCGCGCATCGTCGCGCGGCGCTCGGGGCTCATCGTATCGGGCATGACGATCACGCACGGATAGCCCTTCACCGCCGCGACGAGCGAGAGCGCGATGCCCGTATTGCCCGAAGTCGGCTCGACGATCGTGGAGCGTCCGGGGACGAGATCGCCGGACTTTTCCGCCGCTTCGATCATCGCCCGGCCGATGCGATCCTTGACGCTGTTGCCGGGATTCGCGGACTCGAGCTTGCCGAGGATCGTGGCGCCGCAGTTGCCGATCACCCGATTGAGTCTCACGAGCGGCGTTCCGCCGATCAGATCCGTCACGTTGGCTGCGATCTTCATGTCCACCTCTCGGCGCGAATGCCGCGCGCTTGTCCGTCGTATTTCTACTCGAGTGGCTGCTCGAGTGGCCGCTCGAAGACAGCCCGAAGGCCGCCCGAGTGGCTGCTCGAAAGCCGCCCGCTCGCCGTCCCGGTGCCCTCCGGAGGAGACCTCAATGAAGGCTCGTCGACGATAACTCCGCGTCCATGCCCTCGTCAGGGGTCTCCCGCCGGCGCGATCCATCGACGATTTCGCCCAGATCGCCGATCAGGCACTCGAGCAGCACGGTGACGTAGGCGCCGGAAGGAAGTCCGCAGGCGAGCCGGAAGCCGCGCCCGTCCGGGGCCGGCGAGATCGCGAGATCGCGCGGGGCGACGCGCAGCGGCCGACGCGTTCCGAGCGCCCGCAGACCACGCGGGAGGACGAGCTCGCTCGCCGGCGGGATGCCGTGGCGCGCGAGCACGCGGGCTTCGAGAGCGAGGACCTCGCCGCGCGGTTCGCGCACCTTCGTCCCGAAGATCGGGCCCGTCGCGCTGATCTCGAAGGCGCGGGCGCGCGGCAGCTCGCGTGCCAGGTCGTCGACCCAGAACAGGCCACCGCTCGCTTCGACCCGCGCGAGGTCGCCGACGACGACCTCGTCCCAGCCCTCGCCCCGCTCGGCGAGCACGGCGTTGAAGACCTCCGACTGCAGCGCGGAGACGAGGAACCGCGCGGCGCGCAGATCGCGGCGCGCCACCCGCCCCCCGAAGAGTCTTCGCGCCGCGTCCGCGTTGTCGCCCGCGCGGCCGAAGCGCTGCTCGCCGTAGCGATTCGGCATGCCGCGGCGGATCAGCTCCGCGGCGCGCGCCTCGATCGGAGCGGGATCGAAGGGCGCATCGGTCGCCACGCAGAGCTCGAAGCGATTCGCGCGCAGCTGGCCGGTCTTCAGCTTGTGCTCGTGGCGGATCGCCTGCAGGATGCGCACGTCCTCGAGCTCGAGCGCGAGCGCGCGTTCGGGCTCGACACCGGGGAGCGACAGCCATTGACGAGTCAGCGCGTGGCGATCCTTCCGCCCCGCATAACCGACGTCCATCGGCGCGACACCCAATCCCCGGGCGATCTCGCGGACGGCCTGCTCCGTCGTCCGGGAACGCTTCTCGATCTCGACGAAGAGATGGCCGCCGCTCCCGGACGCCGGATAGAGCGGCTCTTCGACGACGACGAAATCCTCGGGGCGGCTCCGGATCACGAAGCGTCCCCGCGCTCGCTCGGACTGCGTCATGCGCGGGCGCCGGAACGCGCGGCGAGCTGGCGCTCGGCGAGGGCGACGGGGGCGAACGAACGGCGATGGACGGGGCATGGCCCATGGCGTCCGAGCGCAGCGACGTGCTCGGCGGTGCCGTAGCCCATGTGGCGCTCGAATCCGTAGGCTGGATGACGCTCGGCGAGGCGGGTCATCAGGGCGTCGCGGTGGACCTTCGCGACGATCGACGCGGCGGCGATGCTCGCGTCCTTCGCATCGCCCTTGATGATCGAAGTCTGGGGCACGTCGATGCCGGGCACCGTCCGCGCATCGACCAGCAGATGGCCCACCGGCTGCACCCGCGCCAGACTCGCGACTGCGCGCCGCATCGCCTCGAGCGCCGCGCGGTAGATGCCGAGCTGGTCGATCTCCAGGACGGAGACCTCGCCGATCCCGACGCCGAGCGCGCAGGCGTGGATCTCGCGGGCGAGGCTCTCGCGCCGAGCGGGCGGCACCCGCTTCGAATCGTCGAGGCCCGCGAGCGCGACCTGCATCGGGAGCACGACGGCCGCGGCGACGACGGGCCCCGCGAGCGGACCGACGCCGACCTCGTCGACACCGGCGATGCCCCGCACGCCCCGGGCCGCCAGCGCGTCGCGCAGCGC